>JAAYRO010000157.1 GCA_012518735.1 Bacillota bacterium | reverse complement strand
GTCGTCTTTGTTTTCTCCCTCAAACTTGAGAGTTCCACCAAACTTAACACGGTCAACTTCAGCTTTAAGAGCAGCTTGGTCTTTCTCAAGAGTTGTTACTCTATCTTCCAAAGCAATAAATACTTTTTCTAGATCATCAACACGGATACCGAGAAGTGCAAGCTCGTCGCCGAATTCAGCGTTAAGGTCATAAACTGCAAGCATGGTTTTCTCAATTTCTTCAGTCAAACCATCCTCTAATGCGGCTAAACGCTTATCCTGCTCACGGTTATCCCTGAGAGCTTTGTTGAGGAGAACGTCGTAATCTCGTAGATTCTTAGCAAGTAACTCTTCAGCAATCATTACAACTTGATCTTCAGTTACAGCGTCTTCATCGACTACGACTTTTTCAACAACGGTGCGAACAACTTCCTTAGCACCTAGTTCAGCAGCGGCAATTTCTTCCTTAACCTTTTCTGCTACTAGGTCAGCAATTACTTCTTCAGCTTCAGGAGTCAATTCAAATGGTTGATCCTTGAGACTGTCTAAGTCATAGCGAAGTCCATCGACCAAACCGAGTACCCGGTTCTCAACATAGGACATATCGCCTTCAAGAGCTTCTTGACCAATCTCGAGATCTCTTAGACGTTGAAGAATTGCATCATCGGTTTGAGCAACTTCAATTGGCTGCTCCACAACAACTTTCTCGATAATTCTCTCTTCAACAGGAATGTCCAAATTAGCTAGTTCGTCTTTAATTAGCGCAACCAGCTCAGCTTTTGCTGCTTCAATGTCTGCAAGAACGTCTGCAGTGACATCGTCCCGAAGACCAGCGTTGGTCTGGGCTACTTCATCTGCAACTAAGGACTCTAAGCGAGCGAGTGTTCTTGCAAATACCATTGCAGCTTCGTAACGAGTCATCATACGAGCTCCACCGTATGTTCCGTCAGGATATCCTTCTACTAAACCGGCAGCTGCCAACTGAACGATGGCATCATAAGCCCAATGATCAGCCGGTACGTCTGCAAATGGATTTTTGGCTAATACAGGTGCTGCAGTACCAACCAGTAGAACAATGGCTAATACTAGCGCAAGGCTCTTAACTTTCATATTCATATTACCCCCTTGGTTTCTGTTTGCTATTCTCTTCTATATTTATATGTTGATGAAAACCCTCTGGTTGGCTGTGCAATGAGTTTCCTTGTTCCCTCATATTCCAGCCGCACCAAGAGTGTGCTCACCTTTCAGTATCCTAAGTTCGGCGGAAACCACGGGCACCTCCTTTCACACCGTCCCAACTCATGTGATACTGAAAATTAGGCACTGTATTGTACTCTACTTCTATACATATTCACTAGATCCTTCTGTGGACTAGACATTTTTATGAGGGTATTTCCCCTGAATGGAACTGTTTTTCTTTTGCCGTACATCCACTCGATCTAGTAAACCAAATCTCCAAAATCTATGAAACGGTAATCAGAGAATGCATCATGCTGAGGAATAGAGAGATGAGTTTCTCCTTGACCTGCCTCAACATCCTTTTCGATTCTACACTCTCCTTCAACATATTCCACATCTGGAAGTAAAAATCCTTGATCATTTAGTGATAAATCTCTCGGCCAGTGAATTATGGCTAGTTCCTGCTGTAAAGATTCGGATATTTCTTCGTAAAGTGCATTATTTTGTTCTAGAGATTGGCTCGAAGATGCTGCATCTGGCTGGAGTTCAGTAGAATTTTCAGGATTCTGTGTTTGAGAGCTTGCTGTAACTTGTATTGCGAAAATAACGACAACTAAGAGTATGATTGATAGTGTAATGTTGTACTTCATAGACTACCTGATTGGTTTAGAGTATCCATGTTCCCTCTAAGCCGGAAAGGTCCACCTCCTCTACACGCTTTGAGACAGGTCAGAGAAACTCAAGTGACTGCACTGGCAATCACTATCATATGATTTCCACATGATAATATTAATCCCTGCTGTCTCACGTTGGTATATTATGGAGTGTTCTTTCCTTACTGGACCATATTCAAATAGACCTGAACTGGAGTGTCCGTTCGCCACGTATCTTCCCCTACTACCAATTGGACAGTCACAGGTTCTGCTATACTTCTCGAAGCAAAAATCGCGTCCAAAAAAGCATTTCCCGGCAGTTGAACCGCTACACGATCGTCACTCATAGCCATTCCTACTTCAATCGCATAACCATTGGCCTGATTCAGCATCTGAAGAATCAAGCGATCGATCTCTGTTCCATCGTCTGGGTCCCAACTTGCTTCTGCTAATACTGTTCCCTTAGGAAACACCATTTGATTGGCGTAGCTTTCCAAATATACGACTACTGGAACACCTGGTATGGTGTTGCTTTCACTAACTGCCCGCACAATAACGTCATTATGAGCCAGAAGAAGATCCTCCACTGCAAAATCTAATACGTTAGGCCGCAGGTAAATCGCTCGGTATGGACCTGTTGCCTGTCTGGCACTTCGGGCATAAGCTACCTTATCCACTTGAGCAAGAAATTCCTCCAAGGCCTCACGAATCTCTGTTCGACCCAGTCCCTGGGGAATTACAGTAGTCAAAATTACCTCGCTGGCATTAAAGGCAATATTCGATCCTCTAATTTGGCCAAAGGCCGTATAAACTTCATCATATTTCTCCTCCAAATCAGCATAAACAGC
>JAAYRO010000024.1 GCA_012518735.1 Bacillota bacterium | reverse complement strand
CATTTATGTCGAACAAGTGAAAGCATGGAAGGACGCTTGTCTGCAAGCCAGCGGCGGTGTTGCTCAAGAGGCTCCTAGACTGCAGAAGGAACTGAAACAGAAAGAACGCGATGCAGGTGCTCAAAGCAATAGAGAAAGTGTCTCAAAATCCGTTGCCCAATTATGAAGGTGGTTATGGCAAACCTCTTGGCAACCGTGTGGCATCGCAGCTTGCAGGCTACTATAAGATCAAATTGCGTAAATCAGGACTTAGAGTGGTGTACAGCATTGTACGGTAGCAGGAGACTATGAAAGTTATTGTAATCTCTTTAAGGGTTCTCCATGAGTAGGTTGGCGCAGGTATACCGTAAATCATGAAAGCGGATTTTCTTAACCCCAGCCTTTTCCATCAGGTCACGGAAACTTCTATGGCCAAATTTATTTATCTGAATAGGATCCCCAATCCTTGGCGAAGACAAAATCTTTATCCGCTACTCATCCCAAAGTTGTACAAGAGCGATTAGGCCACTCTGATATTGCTATGACCTTGAATAGGTACTCCCATGTAAGTCCCACAATGCAAAAAAGCGCTGCCCAACTGCTCGGCAACGCTCTCCACGTCTAAGTTAATTCTTCGTTTTTAGCTTCCTTCAAAACCTCGAAAATACTTCTGATTAGCAAATGATTAGCAAACGCCCTCATGAAAATATAAAACCCCAGCTAAGCTGGGGTTAATCTTCTTATGGTGCCGAAGGTGGGAGTTGAACCCACACGGGCTATTGCCCACTGCGCCCTGAACGCAGCGCGTCTGCCATTCCGCCACTTCGGCACATCTTTCACAAACACTAGATTACCACGGCACACCTCAAAAGTCAACCAGAAATCTTCATCGACATTTTCCTACATTGCCTGTTTCTTTGTGTTTTTACAAATTTGGGGTTAATAATTAGAAAATCGTATTAGGAATCATTGACAACAATTATTAGAAAATATATAATTAGTATGACACAGGAAGTAATTTCTGTAATGTATGAAAGGTGGATGAGATGATGTTACTAAAACGAATGAAACCATTTACTCAACTACTTCAAAAAACGGGCTCTCTGGATGACTTACCAGAGCTGTGCGCCGCCCTCCAGGAATCTGTTGAGCACAGTAATGTGTATTTAATCAGCCGTCGAGGCAGAGTGCTCGGTTACGCCCTGCAGGAAGGTTTTGAAAATACTCCTTTTGACGCTGAATGGATAGGAACTGGTGAGGCGCCAGAAGATCTCCAAAGTATGGTAAACCGTGTTGCAGCTCCTAGTGTAGTAAAAGGTGAGCATGGTGAAGCAATCGTAATTGCGCCAGTTGTTGGTGGCGATGCTCGAGTAGCTTCTCTGCTCCTTGTTTCCGACACAGAAAGATTTGGTGATGATGAGCAGATCATAGTTGAGTTTGCTACAACGGCATTCGGTATGATAATCTCTAGAGCTATCGATGAGAAACAAGAGGACGAAGCACAAGAAACACGAGCAGCTCGTTCCGCTATTAATAGTTTATCATATTCTGAAGTCTTGGCAATGCAAAGAATTTTCGAGGAACTAGAAGGAGATGAGGGTCTGCTCGTTGCCAGCAGAATTGCTGATGAAGCAGGAATTACTCGCTCCGTTATTGTAAACGCTCTCCGGAAACTGGCTTCTGCAAATGTGATTGAATCTCGATCGCTGGGCATGAAAGGGACCTACCTACGTATTCTCAATAAAGAGATCCGTAAGGAATTCGAAAAACAGTGGTATCCTCAACCAAAATCTAACTAGAGTTCACAAAAACAGGGCCTATGTACGGGAGTACATGGGCCTTTTTAATCAAGATCATTCAGTAAAGTTCGCCCTTTGGTAATGGTGCCATGGGTAAATTGCCTATTGATTTGATCCATTACTTGGCTCAGTTTTT
Organism: Bacillota bacterium; assembly: GCA_012518735.1. Lineage (GTDB taxonomy): Bacteria > Bacillota > Limnochordia > Darwinibacteriales > Darwinibacteriaceae > JAAYRO01. The sequence goes on along the minus strand of JAAYRO010000024.1, from coordinate 20,504 downwards.
CTCCCTGGTCTCTTTCATCGAACAGGGAAAGCTGTAAATCAGTGGTGAAGTTCGTCACACTTACCCCTAGGAGCCGGACCGGTTCTAACTTTTCGTTTTCTAAAAGGTGCAAAGCCTCCGAAAAAATGGTATCATCATCACAAAACGGGTTTTGAACTGTGTGGGATCTTGTAATGGTTCGGAAATTGTGAAAGCGAACCTTAATTGTAATAGTTCGGGCATAGAGCCCGTGGTTACGCAGGCGCCAACCTACTTTCTCAGCCATTTGACCGAGCTGACTGCGGAGAAAGGGGAAACTAGTCTGGTCATCGTGAAATGTTACTTCGTGCCCAATGGACTTGACCTCTTGTTCGGCTTCCACTGGTCGATGGTCAATACCCCTAGCTAAGTAATAAATGTGGGTACCGAGAGAACCTAGACGGTCCACAAGCCACTGCTCTGAATGGGGAAGAATATCATGGATGTGATAGAGCCCCAGCTGATGCAGGGCCTGTTCAGACTTTTTCCCTACGCCCCAGATTTTGCTTACTGGCAGGTCTTGGAGAAACTCCTGTACTTCATGGGTTCGAATTACAAAGAGTCCATCGGGTTTCTCCCAGTCCGATGCGAGCTTAGCTAAGAATTTATTGGGAGCAATACCTACTGAAGCGGTCAAGCCAGTTTGTTTTCGGATCTCGTTCTTTAAGGTCTGGCCCATCTGTTCTAGACTAGAATAGAAATGTTCACACCCGGTCATGTCCAGGAACGCTTCATCTACAGAGAGGGGTTCAACTATAGGGGAGAACTTGGGAAAGATGGCGTGTATTTGGGCTGATACTTCTTGATAGCGCTTCATCCTCCCAGGAATGAATATTCCGTGGGGACAGAGGGCTACTGCTCGACTAATGGGCATGGCACTGTGGATGCCGTATTTACGTGCTTCATAGGAACAGGTGGAAACAACACCCCGTTTTGAGTCTTTATGACCGCCTACGATAACGGGTTTGCCCGCATATTGAGGATTATCCAAGATTTCCACGGCCGCAAAAAAGGCGTCCATATCTACATGCATAATGGTTCCCATTTGATTTCCCTCCATATTGTTTTTTCTTTGGGGAGATGTGTTTTCCTGCAATTAGTCTATATCAAAATAAGGTGGTGCTATAGTGCAAAAAGCGTATCTTGTGGCCCTGCAGCAGGGTCATCAACGGGATTGGGAAGTGGATGATAATTTAATGGAATTGGCAGAATTGGCAGCAGATGCTGGTTTAGAAGTGGTAGATACTTTTAAGCAGAAACGCTTCACTCCCGATGCCGGTACCTTTATTGGAAAGGGTAAGGCTTTAGAATTAGGAGCTGTGATAGAGCCGGATGCGGTTGTCATCTTTGATGATGAGCTGACACCAGCCCAGCAGGGGAATCTATCTGATTTGATGGACGCCCCCGTTATTGATCGTACCCAGTTGATTCTAGATATTTTCGCTCAGCGAGCCCATACAAACGAAGGTAAGATCCAAGTAGAGCTGGCCCAGCTCAATTACCTCCTGCCTCGATTAACAGGGAAAGGGACTCTTCTTTCTCGCCTTGGAGGTGGAATCGGGACCCGCGGACCTGGGGAAACCAAACTTGAAACGGATCGTCGGCGGATTCGTAAGCGGATCGCTGACCTAAATAATGAATTAGAAAAGGTACGGCGGGTACGAGCAGTGCAGCGCGCTGGTCGTGAAAGAAATGAAGTTCCTTTAGTAGCTTTGGTCGGTTACACCAATTCTGGGAAGTCGACCTTAATGACAGCTTTGACAGGGTCAGAGACCTATGCGGCAGATCAATTGTTTGCTACTCTTGATCCGACCGTTCGGCGTTGGGATGTAGGCGATGGGCGATGGGTGTATCTTAGTGATACGGTTGGCTTTATCCGCAAACTTCCCCATACATTAGTGGCTGCTTTTCGAGCTACCCTTGAGGAAGTGACGTATGCAGATCTCCTCTTACATGTGATTGATGTCAGTCATCCTCAGGCTAGAGAACAGGCTGATGCTGTCCATGAGGTGCTGAAAGAAATCGGTGCTGTCCAACCGGTTATTTGTGTGTATAATAAGATTGATCTGCTTCCTCACAGAATGGAGACAAAAGCCCCTGATACAGCTGTCTCTGCCAAGACAGGGGAAAATTTAGCTCAGTTAACAGAGGCTGTCTACGACTTCTTCGCAGCTCAGAATTCTGTGCGAAGCTACTTCTTTACCTTTCACCAATTAAGCGAAGCAAATCAGCTCAGAGAAAGGGCTCGCATCATTGCAGAGGAGTTTACAGCGGAAGGGGTAAAAATAACTGCCGAGGTAGAACCAATAATGGCTTCTATTATGAGTCCCTTTGAGAACTGAAGAAGGGGCAGGATTTACTCCTCCCGTTAGAGAATTCTTGTCTGTTAAGAGTAGTAAGAGTTGAGGTGAGGGCTGTGAGGTTGGGAGATGAATCTTGGCTTGAAATCATTGTGGGGTCCATGTTTTCTGGTAAGTCAGAGGAACTGATTCGCCGAGTAAAACGGGCTACCATTGCCAAACAGAAAGTGGCAGTTTTCAAACCAATGATTGATAATAGATACAGCAAAGAGCAAGTTGTGGCTCACAACGGGAGTGCTGTAGAATGTATTCCTGTTGAGAGTTCTAAAGAAATTACGCAGTATGTTGATGAGACCGTTAATGTAGTGGCCATTGATGAAATACAGTTCTTTTCAGATGATATCATTCCTGTATGTCAGAGACTAGTAGAACAGGGAAAACGAGTGATTGCAGCTGGTTTAGATCAAGATTTTCGTGGTGAACCTTTTGGTCCAGTGCCGGCCCTTATGGCTTTGGCTGAAGAAGTGACGAAACTAAATGCTATCTGTGTTGTTTGTGGACGACCTGCCAGCCGGACCCAACGCCTAATCGATGGGAAACCTGCAAATTACACTGATCCCATTATCCTAATCGGTGCTACAGAGAATTATGAGGCCCGCTGTAATCGGTGTCATGAGGTACCTGGTAGACCAAGGGGAGAGGACCGTGGCTCGTAAACGAAAATCGTTAGCAGTGCCATTTATCCTAATCGCTCGATCAATTGTGGTTGGCGTTGCCTATTATCTTGTCTCTGGACTGCCAGGAGTAACATCGTCGTTTGTTTCAATTTTCGTAGGTTTTTTGGCCTTTGATCTGATTGTTGCTATGCCAAAGTTTTCTCTGCGTCTTAAACATTGGAAATCCATGCTTCTGTTGGTGCTTCCTAGAATTAGTGGAACTGCCATAGCATTAGCAGCAGGACTTATTATGGGGATTGTCTTCGGGGCTCTAACTAAAATTGGACTGCCGGTGGTTATAGGTGCAGTCTTAAGCCTTGGTTTGTCGTATAATATAGCTAACGCAATCAAAGGCAATATTTCGGGATATGTGGGAATGATTGCAGCAATCGCCATGTTTGATGAGATTGTTCGTCTGGAAGGTCTTAGTGAGGAATGGCTGCTCGATATTGCTGGTCCAGGAGCACAGGTATTTTATGGAACCTTTATGGCTTTAGTATTGGGCTGGTTCGTAGGGGTTGTAGTAGGCAGTATTACTCGTCTTTTCCTGCCTAGAGGCTATCGGTCTGTGAAAAGCCAAGCTTACAACCGACCACTGCGGATGCGGTCGTTTCGAGATGTAACCCAGCTTGGCGATGATATGGTCGTTATGCAGGTGGAAGTGGGTGAAGCATCGGAGTTGGTATACAAGACTCTTCGCGACACAGACTTAGGGAGTACATTGGGCATTCATGTAGTATCCATCATTCGCTCCCCTGAAGAGGTTATTTCTCCCAGGGGTGATGATGTGATTTTACCCACTGATCAGCTGGTAGTGGTTACACCTGCTGAGCAAACCAATACAGTTATTGAACTAACGAAAGGGCGCGTGCGCAGTGAATAAATTCAGTTATGGAGGGCAAGCGGTAATTGAAGGGGTCATGATGAGAGGACAGTATTCTTCCGCCATTGCAGTACGGAAGATGGATCAGACTATTTCTGTTCGGGAAGAGACCCTAAAACCTTGGTCGGACCGTTTCCCTATTCTCAAGAAACCTATTATTCGCGGAGCTGTCTCTTTAATAGAAACAATGATTATGGGGATTAAGAGTCTGAACTATTCTGCCAGTGAATTTGGGGGGGAAGAAGAACAGTTAACGACGAAAGAAATTGTCCTGACCATGGGTTTTGCCGTGGTGCTTACGGTAGCCCTATTCATTGTCTTACCAGCGTTTATCATTCGTTTTATTCAGGGCATGATTCCATCGAATTTTCTCCTGAACTTAACAGAAGGGCTTATTAAGATAACGTTCTTCGTCCTGTATATTATTGGTATTTCGTGGATGGAAGACATTCAGCGGGTGTTTCAGTATCATGGAGCAGAACACAAGTCCATTAACTGCTATGAAGCAGGTAAGGAGCTGACTGTGGAAAATGTGGCAGAGCACAGCCGTATTCACGCCCGCTGTGGAACAAATTTTCTGCTCATTGTCTTGTTTACGAGTGTGTTTATTTTCTCATTTTTCGGCCGACCACCATTTCTCCAAAGAATTCTCATCCATTTGGCTATAATGCCGTTGGTTGCAGGGGTTTCGTATGAAATAATCCGGAAGGCGGGCCAGAACGATAGCCATCCTGTATTTAAGTGGATAGCTAAACCGGGTATGCTATTACAGCACTTCACCACTCGTGAACCGGATCACACTCAAATCGAAGTGGCCATTAAGGCCTTGAATACCGTGCTGGATCGGGATGCATCCCGAGGGGATATGGAGAAGATTCGTAAGTTTCCTTCGCCCAGCACCAATGCCTAGGAGGCGGATTGATGTTAGATAAGCTAGATGCGTTAGAAAAGAAATATGAGGAATTGAATTTACAGCTTAGTGATGCAGACGTCCTTAGTGATCAGGAGTTGTATCAGAAGTTGGCCATTGCCCATGCTGAACTGCAGGAAATAGTGACAAAGTATGGGGAGTATAAGACTGTCATGGAGGAATTGGACGAAGTCCGCACCATGCTTGGGGAAAATGAGGAGCCAGAGTTTGGTGAAATGCTGCAGGAAGAAATTGCCAGCCTTGAGGAACAGCAGGAGAAGCTGGAAGAAGAGCTTCAACTTCTGCTCCTGCCGAAAGATCCCAATGACGAGAAAAACGTCATTGTGGAGATTCGGGCCGGTACTGGTGGGGACGAAGCAGCTCTGTTTGCCGGTACCTTATTTCGGATGTATTCTCGCTACGCCGAAACTCAGCGCTGGGGAGTTGAGATTCTAAGCAGCAGCCCGACGGAGTTAGGTGGGTTCAAGGAAGTTATTTTCATGGTCGAAGGTAAGGGCGCTTACAGCCGCCTAAAGTATGAGAGCGGTGTCCATCGTGTTCAGCGCATTCCTACTACAGAATCAGGTGGGCGAATTCACACCTCTACAGCTACAGTAGCTGTACTGCCAGAAGCGGAAGAAGTGGAACTCCATATTGAACCAAGTGATCTGCGAATTGATGTGTACCGCTCGTCTGGGCCAGGCGGGCAGAGCGTGAATACGACAGACTCAGCTGTTCGTGTTACCCATATTCCCACAGGTTTAGTCGTTTCCTGTCAAGATGAGAAGTCTCAGCACAAGAACAAGGATAAAGCCCTAAAAATTCTTCGAGCACGTCTTTACGATCAGCTGCAGGAAGAAGCAGAGCGGGAACAGGCTGCTGAGCGTCGTTCCCAGGTGGGGACAGGAGACCGCAGTGAGCGTATCCGAACGTATAATTTCCCTCAGGGCCGCATCACAGATCACCGCATTGGTTTAACCCTGTATAAGCTGGATCTTGTTGTTGATGGTGATTTAGATGAAGTGATTGATGCCCTCATTCAAGCCGACCAGGTGGAGAAGCTTAAGACAATAGCGGAGTCTTATAATGAATAAGCTGCAGCATTCTGTCGGTGAACTAATTCGGTTAAGTGCACAGTATTTGAGTGAAAAAGGCTGTGATTCCCCCCGCCTAGATGCGGAGGTGCTGTTAGCCCATGTTTTAGGGGTCAGTCGAGTAGAGCTTTATCTCAACCTAGATAAACCCCTCAACAATCAAGAGGTTGACGATTACCGTATCTTGATTGGACGTCGGGGACAGCGTATACCAGTTGCTTATCTTACGGGCAGGAAAGAGTTTTATTCCTTACCCTTAACTGTTCAACCGGGAGTTTTAATTCCTAGACCAGAAACCGAGCTCTTGGTGGAGAAAGTGATTGAGCTGACTGCTGATTTCTTAGGACAAAAGGATCCTGTTTCCATTTTGGATCTAGGTACAGGCAGCGGAGCTATTGCTCTAGCTTTAGCGTGCGAGAGTTCGTCTATTAGGGTAACAGCGGTGGACATTTCACCCACTGCCTTACAGACTGCTGAACACAATGCTGAGCAGTTGGGAGTTGGGGATCAAATTCGCTTTGTTCAAAGCGACTTATTTGAGAATGTAGATGGAACCTATGCAGTTATCTGTTCTAATCCTCCCTACATTCCCAGCCAGGAATTACTCAACCTACAGCCTGAATTGTCTGCAGAACCAGCTGTCGCGCTAGATGGTGGGGAAGATGGATTAATTTTCTATGGGCGAATTATGGACCAGGCCGCTTCCTTTTTGAAGCAACCTGGTTTTGTAGTGCTGGAGATAGGCTGGGATCAGGGAGATGCAGTTCGCGAAATTGGTGAAACAAGAGGTTTTCAATGGTTGGAGACAATTCCTGACTATGCAGGACTCGATCGGGTGGTGGTTTTTCAATGGAACTAGAGACCATGATTCTTGGTCCCCATGAACTGGACAAGGCTGCCCAATTACTACAAGCAGGAAAGTGTGTGGCATTTCCTACAGAGACAGTGTATGGTTTGGGAGCCAATGCGTTAGATCCAGAGGCTGTGAAAGCTATTTTCACTGCTAAGGGCAGACCTCAGGACAACCCCTTAATTGTTCACTGTTATTCTCAAAAACAGGTAAGAGAGGTGGTCAGTGAGATTCCACCGAAGGTCCAGACTCTAATGAACCGCTTTTGGCCCGGACCCCTAACTCTGGTTCTACCTAAGGGAGATTTGATTCCTCCTGTAGTAAGTGCTGGTTTGGATACAGTCGCGGTCCGTATTCCGGACCATCCGGTTGCTTTGGCACTGCTTGAAAAGGCTGATATTCCTGTCGCAGCTCCTAGTGCTAATGTGTCTGGTCGACCCAGTCCTACTAGGGCTGAGCATGTTCTTTTTGACTTAGGGGGAAGAATTGGGGCCGTTGTTGATGGAGGTGAGACTGGGTGGGGAGTAGAGTCTACCGTCCTTGACTGTACGACAACTCCGTTTCGTATTCTTAGACCAGGTGGAATTACCCTTGAGAAACTGCGAGAGGTAACTGACGTTGAAGTTGATCCTGGTGTGTATGGTCCAGCTCACACTAAGCCTCGTTCTCCAGGTATGAAATACAAACACTATGCACCTGACGCAGACGTATACTTAATTGTAGGTGAAGGGACCCCTGCGAAAATCAGAGAACTGGGCGAACACTATAAGCGGTTAGGCAGACGAGTGGGGGTTATGGCTGTTACGGAACACATTTCCCTCTACAGTGACTTCACTGTGTTGGATATGGGCTCTAAGCTGGCCCTACAGGAAATATCCAGTCGTTTGTATCATCTGCTGCGAGAGGTAGATCGGACTGGCATTGAAGTACTGCTTGTAGAGGGGGTTTCAGAAGAACACTTGGGGATGGCAATTATGAATCGTTTACGTAAGGCCGCCAGTAATCAAGTGGTTCAGACTTAAATAGGAATGGAGGTTTCGACGCTGAAATCGGTTTTGTTTGTATGTACCGGTAACACTTGCCGGAGTGTGATGGCAACTGCTTTGTTTCAGCACTATGCTGAGGAATATGGTTTAGATGTTCGTGTGGAGTCAGCAGGTTTAGGTGCCTTTACTGGCGATCCTGCTACAGATCATACACATGAGGTCCTCAAGGAAATGGGTCTTGATGTAAGCAATCATCGTTCGCGTTTTCTCAGACCAGAGCTGGCTGAAGAGTTTGACTTAATTCTTGTTATGACTCACCAGCATAAAGCAGAACTTCTGCGTACCCAGCCCTATCTAGAAGATAAGGTGTTTCTGCTCAAGGAATTCGCCCAACTAAATGGATTGCTGCAGCAGGAGCCTGTAGAGGAAGAAGAGAAGGTGTATGATATTTCCGATCCTTTCGGCCAGTCACTCCAGGTTTATCAGGAGGCGAGGGACGAGATTGCTGCCGCAATTAAGATGATTGTAGAGCGGTGGCGAGAACTGGAGGTAAATGAATGAAGATTGTCATTGGTAGTGATCACGGAGGTTTCCCAGTGAAACAGGACATTGTTGATTTTCTGCAAGAAAACAACTATACTGTGGAAGACTTTGGAACTTATGCTGCTGAGTCCTGTGACTATCCAGACATTGCCCATAAAGTGGGACAGGCAGTGGCAGATGGTGAATTTGATTTTGGTATTCTGATTTGTGGAACGGGGATAGGTGTATCAATGGCAGCGAATAAGGTGCCAGGTATTAGAGCTGCAGTATGCCATGATACTTACTCTGCCCGGATGGCGCGCGCTCATAACGACAGCAACATTCTTTGTTTGGGGGCACGGGTTACAGGTATAGGTCTCATGTTAGATATCGTCCAATCCTACCTTGAAAGTGATTTTGAAGGCGGACGGCACGCACGGCGCGTAGACAAAATCGAAGGGTGAAACTGACCAAACAGATGAGCTACAAGTAGCACAAGTAATAAGAGGAGATGAATGATTTGAGTACAGTACACGTTATTACCCATCCTTTAGTCCAGCATAAGCTGACCATGATCCGAGATAAAGATACAGGTCCAAAGGACTTTCGTGATTTGGTAGAAGAAGTATCTCTGCTGATGGCTTATGAAGTGACGAGGGACATGCCTTTGGAGGAAGTGGAAGTAGAGACACCGATCTGTAAGATGAAGGGTCAGACTATTTCCGGTAAGAAGGTGGGTGTAGTTCCTATTCTGCGCGCAGGTTTAGGAATGGTTAATGGAATTCTGCGCCTGATTCCAACTGCTAAAGTAGGTCATGTAGGATTGTATAGGGATCCAGAAACGCTCAAGCCTGTTGAGTATTACTGCAAGCTTCCTGTTGACGTTGAGGAGCGTGAAATTATTGTCATTGATCCCATGTTAGCTACGGGAGGTTCTGCAGCTGCAGCCATCGAGTATCTTAAGGAGCGGGGCGTAACTCACATCAAACTAATGTGTTTACTTGCAGCACCAGAAGGAATTCAGCTGTTACAACGGGAACATCCTGATGTAGATATCTTTACTGCTGCCGTTGACGAGCGTCTCAATTCCCACGGTTATATTATCCCTGGGCTGGGCGATGCAGGCGATCGCCTCTTCGGCACGAAGTAATGGGAGAATCTGGAGTGGTAAATGTGGGGCGACCGTCTTGGGATCAGTACTTTATGGAGATTGCTAGTTTGGTCAGCAGCCGCTCCACCTGTATTAGACGGCAGGTGGGGGCCGTATTGGTTCGAAACAAACATATTATTTCCACAGGGTATAATGGGGCTCCAAGTGGAGTGCCCCACTGCCTTGATGTAGGCTGCCTGCGGGAACAGCTGCAGATCCCATCGGGGGAACGACACGAGATCTGCCGGGGAACCCATGCAGAGCAGAATGCTATTATTCAAGCTGCACTCCATGGGGTCAGCACCCAAGGAGCTGCATTGTACTGTACTCATCAACCCTGTATTCTCTGTGCGAAGATGCTCATTAATGCAGGGGTGAACAGGGTTGTCTTTCGAGGAGAATATCCTGATTCATTGGCCAGAGAGCTGATGCAGGAAGCTGATATAGAACTGATTCGATGGGAAGGTTGAGAGGAGGGCAGATATGGCACTATCCCAAATGATTGTTCCGTTCATTATTGCAGTGACCGTTACGGCTTTCTTGACACCATTTGTGCGCCGTTTTGCACTGCAGGTAGGGTTAGTGGATATGCCTAATCAGCGGCGGATTAACAAGGTTCCCATGCCTACAGGTGGAGGTTTGGCTATTTTCATAGGATTTGTCGCTGCTGCTCTTTATGGAGATATTCCCCATCTCCTTCCTACTATTATTGGTGGAGGGATCATCGTAATTGTTGGATTGATCGATGATCGTTATGAGTTGTCCCCTGGTGTCAAGTTCGGTGGACAGTTTCTTGGAGTTCTAGTCTATGTTTTATGGGGACCTCGTATTGAGTTCTTGAGTAATCCCTTTGGGGACATGGTGTATTTAGGGCGTCTATCCATACCCCTAACAATACTGTGGATGTTATCAGTAATCAATATTATGAACTTTATTGATGGATTAGATGGTTTAGCCGTAGGTATTACCCTTATTGCTGCAGTGGCACTGACGAGTTTGGCATGGAGTTTGGAGCGGTTTGATGCGGCTGTCATGTCTGTGATTTTAGTTGGTGTTTCCGTAGGATTTCTACCCTTTAACTTTAATCCAGCCATGCTGTATTTGGGTGATGCTGGTGCCATGTTTTTAGGTTTCTTACTTGCAGCCGTTTCTACAGAAGGAGCCCTAAAAGGAGCAGCCACCATAGGTTTATCTGTTCCCATATTGATCCTAGCCGTTCCAGTTGTGGATATGGTTTGTGCCATTGTCCGACGCATTCAGCAGGGAGTGCCTATCTATCAAGCGGATCAAGATCATTTCCATCACCGCCTCTTACATCTAGGATTATCCCATCGCCAGGTAGTCTATTGTGCTTATCTTCTTTCATGTTTTTTTGCAGGCGTCGCCCTATTAACGGCTCATTTTGCTCAGATTACAGTGGTGGTAGCGCTTATATTGGGCATGATTCTGTTATATGGTTGTTCTAAAGTGGGTATGATTAAGCCCTTATCAATACGAACACATGGAGAGTATAAAGATGGTTAAATTGGCGGTCGTGTTCGGAACGCGACCAGAAGCAATCAAGATGGCGCCAGTGGTATCTGAGTTGAAGCGTCAAGTTGGTTGGCAGGTAAAAGTGGTTGTTACAGGTCAGCATCGAGAAATGCTCCATCAAGTGCTGGAGGTTTTTCAGATTCAACCAGATTATGATCTGGATATTATGACCCATGGTCAAACATTAGAAGAGGTTACGGTTCGGGTAATGCAGGGAGTCAGTGAAGTATTTCGGACATGGAGACCAGATTTGGTCCTAGTTCACGGTGATACTACTACAGCCTTTGCAGCTGCACTGGCTGCTTTTTACCTAAAAATACCCATTGGCCATGTAGAAGCTGGTCTGCGGACGATCGATATTACCAATCCGTTCCCAGAAGAGGCTAATAGACGCTTAACTGATGTGTTAGCCACCTATTATTTTGCCCCTACAGATCATGCGGCACGGAATCTGTTGAACGAAGGTGTAGATAAGGAACGGATTTTTGTAACTGGGAATACAGTTATTGATGCTCTTCTTTCCGTTGTACAAGAGAATTATACTTTTCGAAATCCCATCCTTAAAGCATTAGATTTTTCTCAGCAGATAGTAGTTGTGACGGCCCATCGTCGGGAAAACTGGGGTGAGCCTCTCCATCAAATCTGCCGTGCGTTGGTGGAGATTAGCGAAGCTAATGACTGCCAGATCATAGTGGCTATGCACCGCAACCCCACTATTCAAAAGGTTATGAAAGAGCACCTTGGGAACAGACAGGGTATTCACTTAATTGATGGGCCTGATTATGAAGAGTTCGCTAATCTGCTGTACCGCTGTACTCTGCTCTTAACAGACTCAGGTGGTCTCCAAGAGGAAGCACCGGCTCTTAACAAACCGGTCTTAGTTTTGAGGGAAGTGACGGAACGGCCAGAAGGAGTGGAGGCAGGGACGGTTCGATTGGTAGGTACAAACAAAGAGGAGATTGTGGGGGCAGTTACGAACCTTTTAAGGGATAAGGATCTTTATTTATCAATGGCAGCGGCAGAAAATCCGTATGGAGATGGATATGCTGCTAGGCGAATTCGCCAAATACTGGAACAGAAATTAATATAACGGGGGAACAGCTATGGCAATAAGACCTGATGAGATCGTAGCCATTCTTAGGCGTCAAATTGAAGAGTTCGAATCAGAACTTCAAGTAGAAGACATTGGTTCCGTCTTGATGGTTGGAGACGGAATTGCTCGCGTCTATGGACTAGATGATGCGATGGCCGGAGAACTCCTGGAATTTCCAGAAGACACTTTCGGTATGGTCCTTAACCTTGAACAAGACAATATTGGGACAGTTATTTTAGGTCCCTTTGAACACATTAAGGAAGGAGATCCTGTAAAGCGGACAGGACGGATTGTCCAAGTGCCAGTAGGGGAAGAACTGATTGGTAGAATGGTTAATCCTCTTGGGCAGCCCATTGACGGGAAAGGTCCTATTAATGCTTCTAAGAGCCGTCCAATTGAGGCCCAAGCTCCTGGTGTAATCGATCGAAGAAGTGTATATGAACCTTTACAGACCGGGATTAAGGCCATTGATGCAATGGTTCCTATTGGGAGAGGACAGAGAGAGCTGATTATTGGCGACAGACAAACAGGTAAAACAGCCATTGCAGTAGACACCATCCTCAATCAAAAAGGGGAAGACGTTATCTGTATTTATGTGGCCATTGGGCAGAAAGCTTCTACTGTTGCAGGAGTAGTTGATACGTTCAATAAGTATGGCGCTATGGATTACACCATTGTTGTGTCTGCAACTGCAAGTGAACCTTCACCTCTGCTTTATATTGCTCCTTATGCTGGAGTGGCTATGGCAGAGGAGTTCATGTATCAAGGCCGGGATGTCCTTATTGTATATGATGATTTGACGAAGCATGCTACAGCTTATCGAGAGATGTCACTTCTTCTGCGGAGACCGCCTGGACGAGAGGCGTTCCCTGGAGATGTGTTTTACATTCACTCGCGGCTGTTAGAACGGGCTGCTAAACTCAATGATGAGTTAGGTGGTGGGTCTATTACAGCTCTCCCAATTATCGAGACTCAAGCAGGGGATATTTCAGCTTATATTCCTACGAACGTTATTTCCATTACAGATGGACAGATCTTCTTAGAATCAGATTTGTTCTATGCAGGAATTCGACCGGCGATCAGTGTAGGCCGTTCTGTGTCACGGGTAGGCGGTTCGGCACAGGTTAAAGCTATTCGGCAGGTGGCTGGTTCACTCCGTTTAGATCTGTCTCAGTATCGGGAGTTGGCAGCTTTTGCTCAGTTCGGATCCGATATGGATCGGACTACACAAGCCCGCTTAGCTCGTGGTGAACGAATGTATGAAATTCTTAAGCAGGAACAGTACAAACCTATGCCTGTAGAAGAGCAGGTGGCTTCGTTATATATTGCTGTAAATGGTTACTTAGACAGCATTGCAGTGGATGATGTGGTCCGCTTTGAGCAGGAGTTCTTAGATTTTCTCCGCAAGCAGCACAGTGAACTCTTAGCTGAGATTCGAGAGGTCAAGGAACTGACAGAGTCCATTGAGACTAATCTGAAAAAAGCGGTTGTTGAGTTCAAAAAAGAGTTTATTAGTTAGGGGGACGGAGGATGGCACAATCAGGCCGGGAAATTAAGCGGAGGATTGCGAGCATTGAGAGTACCCAGCAGATTACGAAAGCTATGGAAATGATAGCCGCGGCTAAGCTGCGGCGAACTCAGGAAGCTGTGTTGGCTACCCGTCCCTATTTCGAGCGGCTCGGGACTTCGCTGAGTCACGCTTTGGCCGCGGCGGAGCGTTCTGGAGAGGACATTCCAGAGATTGTGAAAACACGGACTGGTCAGCGGCACTGTTTGGTTGTGCTCACAGCTGATCGCGGTTTAGCCGGTGGCTATAATTCAGCAGTAATTCGCCATGCAGAAGAGTTTCTCAAGGAATACCCTGATACGCAGATGGTCATTGTAGGTCGGAAGGCTCGGGATCATTTCCGCCGGCGCAATCAGACGTTTTTGGCCGAATACGTGAATCTTGGTGATGATCCAAATCCTCGGCAGGCACAAGATATTGGACAGGTAATTTATGATTTTTATGTACATGATTTGTTTGACCGAGTGACGATTCTGTATACCAAATTCATTAATACAGTGACCCATCGAGTAGAGTTTCGGCAGGTGTTACCTATTGCAGAGAGAGATCCAGAACTTGCTCCCCAAGGACGAACATCGCCTCAGGCATTATATCTATACGAGCCGTCAGTAAACGAGGTGTTAGAGGTGGTTGTACCTCTCTTTATTGATGCAGCGATTTTCCAATCTTTGGTCGAGGCAAAAGCTAGTGAATTAGGGGCGAGGATGACGGCTATGCGTAACGCCAGCGACAATGCGGGTGAATTGATTAAGGAATTGAATTTATCCTTTAATAGGGCTCGTCAAGCTGTCATTACTAAGGAAATAGCAGAAATCGTTGGCGGCGCCGATGCTTTGGAATCGTGAATTGAGGGGGTTTGAAGATGAGTGCTAATATAGGAAAAGTTGTGCAGGTCATTGGGCCAGTAGTGGACGTAGAATTTGAACCTGATCGGCTGCCTGATCTGCTGACCGCGATTAAAATTGAAGGAGAGAACGAGGGCGGCAAAATTGACCTCACCTTAGAGGCAGCTCAGCATCTAGGAAATAATGTAGTGCGCTGTATTGCCATGTCTTCCACAGATGGACTGCAGCGGGGGATGAAGGCTGTTGATTTAGGCGGTCCTATTTCTGTACCTGTAGGACAGGAAACATTGGGACGGGTCTTCAACGTTCTAGGTGAACCTATTGACGAAAAAGGACCAATTAAGACTACCAAGAGGCGGCCTATTCATCGACCAGCCCCTAAAGTGGATGAAGTGGAACCATCCACCACTATGCTGGAAACGGGAATTAAGGTAGTTGATCTGCTGGCCCCTTACGCTCGTGGAGGAAAGATCGGTCTCTTTGGCGGGGCAGGTTTTGGAAAGACCATCTTGATTATGGAACTGATCCGCAATATTGCCCATGAACATGGCGGCTTCTCTGTCTTTGCTGGAGTTGGGGAGCGTACTAGGGAAGGAAACGATCTATACTACGAAATGATGGAATCTGGTGTCATTGATAAGACGGCCATGGTCTTTGGTCAGATGAACGAGCCGCCTGGGGCCCGCCTACGGGTTGGCTTAACGGGGCTTACCATTGCAGAGTACTTTAGAGACGAAGAACGGCAGGATGTTCTGCTGTTTATTGACAATATTTTTCGGTTTACTCAAGCAGGATCAGAAGTATCGGCACTTCTAGGACGGATGCCTTCGGCTGCAGGATATCAACCCACTTTAGCGACAGAAATGGGACAGCTTCAGGAACGGATTACTACTACAAAACATGGGTCGGTCACGTCTATACAGGCCATTTATGTCCCTGCTGACGACTATACAGATCCGGCACCAGCCACTACTTTTACCCATTTAGACGCTACAACGAACCTAGAACGTCGGATTGCAGAAAAAGGGATCTATCCAGCTGTAGATCCATTAGCCTCCACGTCTCGGATTTTGGCGCCAGATATTGTTGGTAAGGAGCACTACAATGTGGCTCGCGGCGTGCAGCGAGTACTGCAGCGATATCGTGAACTGCAGGATATTATTGCAATTCTAGGTATGGATGAGTTGTCGGAGGAGGACAAGATTACAGTAGGTCGGGCTCGTCGTCTCGAGAGGTTCCTATCCCAACCAATGTTTGTTGCTGAGACGTTTACTGGGATGGAAGGCCGCTATGTTCCTGTTAAAGAGACGATTCGCGGCTTTAAGGAAATTCTTGAAGGCAAACATGACGATCTGCCTGAAAACGCCTTCTTTATGGTCGGTACCATTGATGAGGCGGTTGAAAAAGGTGCAGCTCTTGTAGAGGAGAATGCTTAATGTCTTCATTCCGGTTTGAGGTTGTGACACAGGAACGGACAGTAGTATCAACCGATGTGGAATATGTGGTCCTGCCAGGACTGGATGGCAAGTTTGGTATTCTGGCTGATCATGTTCCAATTATGGCTGCACTCCAGATCGGAATTGTTGAGTTTGGTCCTCGGAAGGGAAGACGGCGGAAGATTGCCCTTGGTGGTGGCTTTGCAGAGATGCATGATAACAAGCTCGTCGTCTTGGCTAACACTGCAGAACTGGCTGAGGAGATTGACATTCTGCGAGCTCAGAGAGCTAAGGAAAGGGCGGAACGCCGCTTGGCTGAAAAGCGTGATGACTTAGACTTTACTCGAGCTCAAATTGCCCTCCAAAAGGCCCTTCTTCGTTTGGAAGTGGCAGATGGGGAATAAATTTATAGGATTGAGAGAGGGAGAATCGAATTCTCCCTCTCTTTTGCATATGGGGGAATATTTGGGTGCATACTATCACCAAGGTGGTGATTAGTATGGAACGTCTACAACGCATTAAAGAGCAGATTGGCTTAAAGTGGAGACAGCTGTGGGCGAATAAGGTGCTAGTAGTAGCTGTCGTCGTAGTTTTGTCCTTGGTCCTGGGAGTAGGAATTGGTATTTATTCGTATCCTCGTCCCCAAGATACTCCTACTGCTGTTCCTCAACTTACAGAAGAGGATGTGGCAGTGGTGGTGCGTCAGCAGATTCAGACCGTTTTGGCTGAGGACTATCCGTGGGTACTAGAGGAAAGGGCTATCCCTGTGGTGGTTGAACCACCACCAAGTGAGAAGCCTAATCCCACATCTCCTCGACCTGTTTCTAGTTATGAAGAGGCGGTCTCTTTTGAACATCTCTTATGGCCTGTCAAGGGTGAAATAAACACTCCTTTCGGCTGGTATCGTCATCCAGTCTATGAAGATTGGCGGTTCAATGCTGGTGTGGAGTTTCAGGCACAAGGGGATATGGTCCGGACCGTATTAGCTGGTACGGTTCTTTCTGTCACTTCTGATGGACTTCAAACAGAACTGGTCATCGATCACGGCAGTGGCTGGACCAGTACGTATCGTTCCATTCAGGCTTTGTCAGTTGTACCGGGTCAGGAGGTTAAGCAGAACCAGAACATTGCCATACCTGGGACGGATGGTATTGTCTTCTTTGGCCTTAATCATCAGGGAGAACCAGTAAATCCACAGGCGTTTCTCCGCTAATCCATACGCATATTCGCCACCCCTTGGCATATAAATGTACAAAAAGTGCTAGGGGGAGCGCAGATGAGAGACTATATCCGCAAGCGGGTGGTGGATGTTAGTTTATATATTGTGAAAACAAGTGCGACCGTTCGCCAAGCGGCCTCTGTCTTTGGTGTGAGCAAGAGTACGATCCACAAAGATGTTACCGAACGCTTGCCGCGCATTAATAAGGAATTAGCCCAGCAGGTCAAGGAGGTTTTGGAGTTAAATAAATCCGAACGCCATATTCGAGGTGGCGAAGCTACTAAAAAGAAATACAGTAAGTCCACTCGCGCTTCCTAGTATTCTATAATATTCAAAAGGATTTGCCCCTAACTCTGTCGAAAAGGTTGAAAGAAGATATAGACCGTTCGCGCGAAAGGGGCAGTTGTATGTTGGGTAACGATATTGGAATTGATCTGGGAACAGCTAACATATTAGTCTTTGTGCGGGGAAAAGGCGTAGTAATTTGTGAACCTGCCGTAGTAGCAATGGATATAGACAATCAAAAGATTTGTGCAATTGGAGAAGAAGCGCGGGAAATGATTGGGCGTACTCCTGGCAATATTCGCGCTATTCGTCCCTTAAGTGAAGGGGTTATTGCAGATTATCAGATTACGGAGGAAATCTTAAAGTATTTTATTAAAAGAGCTGTAGGACGGCGTTTGTTTAGGCCTCGAATTGTTGTCTGCGTACCATCTGGAGTGACCACTGTTGAAAAAAGAGCTGTTTTAGAAGCAGCAACCCAATCTGGCGCGAAAGAGGTCTATCTTATTTCAGAACCAATTGCAGCTGCAATCGGCTGTGGACTAGATATTGCAGCTCCCACAGGTAATATGGTTGTGGATATTGGTGGAGGAACTACCGATATTGCAGTTATCTCCCTTGGTGGCGAAGTAGTAGCTCAGTCTTTACGGGTGGGTGGTGCCCACTTCGAAGAGGCTATTGTTCGTCACATTAAGCGCGTATACAACTTGGCCATTGGTGATCGAACTGCAGAAGACATTAAGATTACTGTAGGAAGTGCGTATCCTAATCAAGACAGAAAAATGCAGATTCGGGGGAGAGATCTTGTAACAGGATTGCCAGCAACGATTGAGCTGGCTTCATCAGATATTCACGTCTCTTTGGAGGAACCAATTCGCAGCATTGTTGATACCATTAAGAGTGTACTAGAGATAACACCGCCAGAATTAGCTGCTGATATTGTAAATAATGGGATGGTTTTGACAGGCGGAGGTGCTCTCCTAGAAGGATTTGTTCAGCTTATTCAGGAAGAAACAGGTGTTCCTGTCACTTTAGCAGAAGATCCTCTTACCTGCGTTGCACGTGGTACTGGCGAGGTTCTCAATCGTTTGGACCAGATTGCACAAAGCAGTGTACTAACAAGCCGGAGAACAAGAAGCCGCTGAAAAAATGTGAGAGGCCGGTGATCCTAAAAGGTCTTAGGTCTCTTTTTTTATGAAATAACCTAAAGGTTTTGTCTTGTTTGACCGATAAAGATCTTAAGTGTGTAAAAGGGGAGGTGGTCCATATTCTAAGAGGGATTTACACAGCAGCCTCAGGCATGCTGGTGGAGTCTATGCGGATGGATGTGGCTAGTAACAATCTTGCTAACATTGATACAGCAGGATTCCAACGTCAAGCAGCACATGTTTATGCGTTCCCTGACCGCTTGATTTCCAGGGTCAATAATGGAGAGCGAACAGCCATTGGCTCTTTGGGAACAGGGGCGGTGGTGGACGGCAGCCGTTCATCGTTTTCACCTGGAATGTTGAAACAGACACATAATCCTTTTGATGTCGCATTAGTAGGACCAGGCTTTTTTGCAGTAGATACTCCTGATGGTGTTCGCTACACCCGTGATGGGAGATTTACCACTAACCAAACAGGTCTGCTGTTAACACTCGATGGAAATCGAGTTCGGGGAGAACGGGGTCCAATTTTTGTTGGCGATGGTGAAGTTAGGGTTGATTCCCAGGGCAGTGTCTTTGTGGACGAGGAGTTTGTGGACAGGCTTCTAATTGTAGAGTTTAATGATCGGGAAGGATTAATTCGCCGAGGTGCTAATTTATACGAAGCAGCGGTAGAGGCAGGACAACCTTTTCGATACAATGGGACCATTGTTCAGGGCACTGTAGAGATGTCGAATGTGAATGTGATTCGAGAAATGGTGAACTTGATTAATGTCCAACGTTCTTATGAGGCCAATCAGAAGGTCGTTCAGGCTTACGATGAAACGTTAGGTAAAATGGTTAATGAAGTCTAATTTATAAGGGGTCAGGCTGGACTGGTTTACAGAGGCCTTTAGCTATCGAACGACAGAGATAGCTATCTACCCCTTCCTTGTTGTTTGTTCTTACTGCAGCGAATAAGGAGGGTTTTTATTATGATGCGTTCTTTATGGACGGCCGCTTCAGGTATGATGGGGCAGCAGACAAAGATCGATACAATTTCCAATAATCTTGCTAACGTTAACACCACAGGTTTCAAGAAAAGCCGAGTAGATTTTCAAGATCTGCTGTATCAAACACTAAAATTTGCAGGTACACCTACTACGGCTGGTGCACAAGTTCCCACTGGTATTCAGATCGGTCATGGTGTTCGTCCAGTAGCAACTCAAAGAGTGTTTTCTCAAGGTACATTTCAGCAGACTGACAATCCCCTTGATGTGGTGATTGAAGGGGATGGTTTCTTCCAAATTCTTCTGCCAGACGGTGGTATTCGTTATACTCGGGATGGTGCGTTTAAATTGGATACTGATGGTCGTTTGACTACATCAGATGGTTTTCCAATTGAGCCTGAGATTGTAGTTCCAGATGATTCAGTTGATTTTAGTATTGGTTCTGATGGAACAGTTACTATAATGCGTCCTGGTTTGAATGAACCAGAGACTATCGGACAAATTGAAATTGTTCGCTTTGTTAATCCTGCAGGACTAAAAAGCGAAGGTCGAAATCTCTTTACGGCAACAGCAGCCAGCGGTGATCCTATGGTGGGGACACCTGGACTAGATGGTTTTGGAGTGTTAGCCCAAGGTTTCTTAGAGATGTCGAACGTGCAGGTTGTAGAGGAAATGGTGAGTATGATTGTGGCCCAAAGGGCATATGAAACAAATTCTAAGGCGATTCAAGCATCAGATGATATGCTTCAAACCGCCAATAACTTACGCAGATAGAGGATATCGTGAATTATAAGGAGCGCCATTTCACTATTTTGCTCATACTCATCATGAGTCTTGTGTTGAGTACTGCACCTGCACGTGCAGATGAGAAGGTTATTGTTCAATTAATGGAAACCGCATGGGTGAACGGAACCGATGTGCTCCTTGGAGAGATTGCTTCCATTTCTGGTGAAGAGGAACTTG
>JAAYRO010000023.1 GCA_012518735.1 Bacillota bacterium | reverse complement strand
ACCTTCGCGATGGCAACGCGATGCTCTACCAATTGAGCTACTACCGCATGGTGGGCGAAACAGGGCTCGAACCTGTGACCCCCTGCTTGTAAGGCAGGTGCTCTCCCAGCTGAGCTATTCGCCCGGAGTAAGTTTCAAAAGTATTTGGTCCGGACAATTTCAAAGTATACCAGCACTTTGCGAGGATGTCAACTCTTTTTCGGAAATTTATCTTAAGAAGGGTGAGAACAGCTCTAAGACCCTATTCGAGATGATCGAAACAAACCCTTCTTTTTTCCTTTTACCTTCATTATAAATAGAGGATTTTTCACCTATTTCCAAGAAGTACTAAAAAAAGAAGAATAGGGGTGACAGCAATATGCAAAGACGCAAGTTTAGTTTGCTCACAGCTTTAATCCTGGTTTTTCTAGTCAGCGGTGGAGTTTTCGCCCAAGCAAAGGGTTTCCCTGTTGATATTCCAGGCACTGGTGTCAACTTTTTCCTCTACCGTTATGAAGGAGAAAAAGTACCCTATGCAGAAATAAACGCAATTTGGGCCAATCTCAGCAGTGCTTTCTTGCACTGGGTAGAGGCAGGTCAGAATCCCCAGGACCTTTCGGAAAAAGATGTTGCAGTAAGAACCACAGCTGATGGTCAGGTTGGAATTTTCCTAAAAGATCAACTCATTGTCATTGTTGATGATTACCATGCCAAGATAAACCGGGCTACACCAAAGCAGCTGGGGGAAATGTGGGCAGCAAATCTCAAAAAAGGCGTAGAGCGGTTTGTCATGATTAACGAACGAAGAAACTAACGAACAAAAGGGAGTAGTCAAAGTGCACTAGTCAACAATCTCGGTCATGATTTGACCTGGCGTGCACCTTTGGAGACAAAGGACGAGACTTTTGGCATACTAACCCATATGGGTTATGCTGAAAGTCTTTTTTTGTTTTATTGTAAAGTAGAGAGGCGGAATAACAATGGTCCTATCACAAATTGGCATCTATCTAATATTCATCGTAAGTCTAGTTGCAGTTACTAAAGGTGCAGACTGGTTGGTAGAAGGAGCAGTGGGACTTGCACGCATCTGGGGTGTTCCACAGATAATTGTGGGCGCTACTATCGTAAGCTTAGGTACAACCTTACCAGAAACCCTCATCTCATCCTTTGCAGCTGCACAAGGTAAGGGTAGTGTTGTATTAGGAACTTCCCTCGGGAGTATTCTCTTTAACACTGCAGTTATCTTAGGTTTAGCTTCTGTAATTCGTCCTCCCCAAGTTAAGGACAAGGATACATTTTTCAAAGCTGGAACCATGATTGGTGTTTTGGTTCTTCTAGGTATTCTAGCGTCCGATCATATGATATCTCGTTTTGACAGTTTGGTTCTTGCAGTTATCTTGATCTTTTACTTAGGATCAAATATTTGGGCAGGGATAAACACACCCCATGGAAACGAAAACAACTATTCCCGTTCTGACCTCTGGAGAAACGTACGCGATCTGGTGGTGGGAACAATACTTGTCGTTTTAGGTGCTCGTTATCTATTAGATTCGGGAGTGGAAATTGCCCGTATTCTTGGAGTACCAGAAGCAATTATTGCTGTTACACTCTTTGCAGTCGGCAGTTCTCTGCCTGAATTCATTACGGCTACTACAGCGGCCATTAAGGGCCATACAGGGTTGGTGTTAGGTAATATATTCGGGGCTAACACACTGAATATTATTTTTGTTATAGCTATCAGCGGTCTGATCCGACCCTTCGCTGTTGAACCCAGTGTCCTAACAATGGATATCCCAGCTGCCTTGTTTATGATGGCTGTTCTAGTGCTTCCTGCGTTTTTCACCAAGCGTATTACGAGAGTACAGGGTGCTGTTACCGTTATTGCTTATTTTGCTTATATCATTTTCTTGGTTATATAAAACAGGCTTTTTTCAGGAATAAACAGGAATAAAGCGTCACTTGACGAACTATTATAAACGATTTGAGTACAAGGAGGTTTTGTCCATGTATCAGACCGTGCTGGATACAGTTCGCTCGGTTCAACATGTAAAAGACTGCCGAATCATCGAAGAAAACGGCGAGATTGGTCAATTATTCGTAGAAGCTTATCTCACGGCATCTGATGATGAACAGCGTACTCAAGAAATCAAAGGAATCATCCGCTCCATTCTAGGAGCCTTAGCAATAAAGCATAACCTCGACTTAGATTACCGCAAAGTGAAGGTTGTGGAATTTAAATCTGACGAAGAAAGTATGGAGGAAGTACATCCTCGCATCCAAATAGTAGCCGCTTATCAGCGACGCCTTCCACGACCAGAAATAGTGGTGGAGCTTCATTGTTTCAATAATACATATGTCGGAACGGCTCCCAACACGGGTGATGCTGCCCAAGATACATTCGCCGCATTTAATCAGGCGTTTCAGCAGATGGGCTTTGGAAATTTGCAGTTGATTTACCTCCAAATCCTCACCAACGACCTATCGCAGGAAAGAATCGTTCTAGTAAAGGTTAACTACACCCGCTCGGATCAAATCCAGGATGAGCTTCTAGGTGTCGCTGAGATCCAAGAAGAACTTCCTTTAGCGGTAGTCAAAGCAATCTTAAGTGCTGTCAATCGTCGAATTATTATTGCCTACCCGAACCGAACCTGAAGATGACCGAACCGAACCTATCTTGTTCTAGGGGAGGTTAGATCATGAAAAAGCTTATGGCCTTTTTACTGACCATTGCTACATTTTTGGCTATGACTGCCACAGTCTTAGCTGATACTGT
>JAAYRO010000156.1 GCA_012518735.1 Bacillota bacterium | reverse complement strand
CTTGAGGGACTTGAATTAAGCAGTGCCCTATCAGGATCGGGGAGAGCGGAGATTTCCATGATTACGGAAAATGAAAAAGGTATTCAGCGCAATTACTCCCTGAGGGTTTACAGGCAACACGAGGATGAAAATGAGAAACAGCTCTTAGAGTATTTGGCTCCAGCAGATATTCGTGGAACTAAGTTCTTGTCGATTAATGAGAAGAACGAGGAAAACCAAATGTGGCTCTATCTGCCTGCGATGGGTCGGGAAAGACGGATTGCAGCTCATATGACAGGTGATTCTTTCATGGGCACAGACTTCACCTACGAGGAAATCGGTGGAGAGCTCCCTTATGAAGACGATTATTCCGCGGAACGTTTAGAGGATGAGACAATTGAGGGTTATGACTGTTATGTTCTAGATCTAACACCTAAGAGGGCTGATGTGAGCTATGAACGAGTTAAAATGTGGGTGTGGAAAGACGAAATGATTCCAGTGCGTATTGAGTTTTGGAATCCGGCTGATGTACTCAAAAAGACACTCACGCTTGGGGATTTCCGAGATGTTGAAGGTGACTTAATGCCCCATCATCTCATAATGGCAGATAATACGGCTGGAACTCGAACGATTATAGAGATTACGGAAACCAGTCGAGAAGGAATCAGCGATGATCTATTTACATTACGCTATCTCCGTCGGTAGCTGATTGAAAACTTCTAAGAAAGGTGGAAGGAAACATGTGGAAACAATCTGTACGTATTTCTACTTTAGTATTGATTATTGTAGCATTAGTGTCTCTACCTATGGCTGCTTCTACAGTGGGTGGCGAGATCAATGGACAGCTGGCGTATGAGTGGGATGAAGACACTGCTAGTGCCGTGCAAACCATGACTCAAGCGGGTTTCCGTTTGGTCCTGGAAGATGACTTGGAGTCATTGGGGAAAATCCATTTCTCCACAAAGGGACATTATGATTTTAAAACCAGCGAAGGAGAAATCGCCCTTGATCAGCTCTATGTTTCTGGTTATACAGCTGATGTAGATTATATTGCTGGTCGACATATTATCAGCTGGGGTACTGCTGATGGGTTTAACCCTACGAATTATTTTGGAAGGATGAGCAGCGGTACACTTACATCTGGTGATTTAACAGGAGAACCGATTTGGGCAGGGGAAGCAACGTATTACGCCCCAAATTGGGCTGTAACGGGCGTTGTGGTACCTATCTTTGTTCCCCAGACTATTGATGAGCAGATGCGTACTTTACTTGCAGATGATCCAGAAATGGAGTTTATTCTAGGTGTGATTGATGGGGTTAAAAAACCGGAGCGCAGTTGGAGGAGTGCCGAATACGGGGTTCGGGCAGAGACAAACTTGTCTGGCTGGGATGTGCAGTTGAGCTATTTTACAGGTTTTGAGCCCTTACCTGGTCTGCGGTTAGTGACAACCATTGATCCTAATACTGGGATGCCAGTTGATTTTGACCTAGGAGGCGAATATCGTCGGCAGCGCTTTGCTGGAATTGCCGCTGCAGGTACAGTTGGCGATGTGGGCGTATGGGCCGAAATGACTTATGGAGGACCTACGCCTTTTGAAGGTGAAAATCCACTTCAAGTAGTAAGTCCTCTCTCGGTCAATAAAAATTACGTACAGGCAGTGGCGGGAGCAGATTATACGTTCCCAGTTGGAAATGGTCTGCTTGCCCAAGGTCAGTACATTTATCGAGGTAATGGGTCGCTGCTCATGCCTTATCATGACCCTGAGCAAGAACTGAAAGCAGCTCATTATCTCTATGGTCGACTTGCCTATGATTTTAGTCTAGACAGCACGTTAGAGCTCATTGCAGTTCACGAATTGACAGATCACAGCGGGCTGCTTATGCCAATGTACACACACCGATTCCCTAATTCGATTCAAGTTCAAGCGGGTTTTCTTACCAGTTATGGAACGGACAGTGAGGAGTCAGCCGGTGAGTTCAGCCGTATTCCATCACAGGCCCGGATAGGTGTGACCTACAAGTTCTAGAAACTACCCGCTTGGATCCTGAACCTCCAGGCAATGTCGGTGTTGGGTTCAGCTTCTATACCGAGTGAGACTTGGAATGGATATAAGCCAAAGAGCTGCATTTCACCACCTAGACCAGCCTGGAACATCAGTCTAGGGCTCCACTTGGTGATAGCGCTCTCTAAGGTGAGACCTGTATAAATATAGGGGCGCACCAAGGCAAGATCAACTGAAAAGAACCGCTGACCTGCAGGAAATAGTTTGAGATGGGGGCTGATACTTCCAAAGAGCGTTTGGGGAGCAGCCCCCTCTTCTATACGCCGCTTTGATAGTTGAACTGTAGAACCAACACCATAATACGGATTGACTAAAAGCTCGTTATTGGTGGCAGAGATCTGCCACTTTGTTTTTCCCTGTGATAAATAGACACCTTCTAAAACCGTCTTTTTGTATTCTGGGCCAACAACATGAAACCCCAGCGTCGGATAGGTATAAGCCGGTGCCTCTCTTATAAATATCTCTACAGAACCAAATTCCTCTCTTTCCCAGCTCACAAACCCTTCGTGCCCTCCTTCATCTTGGTCAAAGCCATACCGGTAGCCTAAACCATACCAAGAAAGGGGACCATGACCCAATTTAATACCAATTCTGGGGAAGGAATGGGCCATGTCATACGCCATTTCCGGCATAACGGAAAAGCGTCTTGGAAGACTTGCAGTTGTTTTTTCTGCGATCTCTAGGATTTGGGCTAGTTCTTTTGACGAAAATCCCTGCTGCTTGTAAGGAACGAACTGGAAGTTTGGATCATGCTCCAAAATGGCTTCTTTAATTTGATCCATATAGGCTAATCCTGCATGATAGCCTTGCTCAATAAAATACTCTGCTTTTTGGTAATCCATATAGGAGTCAGTTTTAACGTCTGGAACAATCACTACATCAGCCATGGCTAGATTTGCCTGTGTATAGCCGTCCATCATGACTGTCAAGGTCAGTTTCAGATTGGTTAAGATGTTTCGATGGTCAAGATTTTGAGGTTCTTTTTCTAAAGATACAGCGATGATCACATCAGCACCTTGTTCTGCAGCTACATTCGCGGGAACTTGATTCTTGAGTCCTCCATCTACATAATATTGGCCATCGATCAAAACTGGAGGGAAAATACCAGGAATCGACATACTGGCCAAGATACCGAGGCTTACAGGTCCTTGGCTGAGAACTTGTTCCTCGCCTGTTCGTAAATTAGTGAGAGTGGAGTGGAATGGGATTTCTAGATCCGCATAGTCTTTGCTTTCTAAAAGAACATCAAAATAGTGATGTAAGCGGGTGGTGTCCACAAATCCACCGGTAGGAGGCATGGGAATATCTATAAGAGAGGATGTATCTAATACTGTTACAATGTTTCGCAGATTATCTACAGAATAGCCTGCTGCATATAAGCCAGCAATAATGCTGCCCATACTAGTTCCTACTAACATATCAACGGGTACGCCGTTTTCTTCCAGTGCTTGAATCAGCCCAATGTGGCTGAACCCACGAGCTGCTCCTCCACCTAGTACGAGGGCAACCTTAGGAGGCGTGTTGGCAGCGGCCTGTATAGGCGTGGCAAGTAGTAAAGCGGTTAGTATTAATACAGTCAGACATTGCAGTTTATTCATGTAAACCCCACCTTTGTATTCATATATAGTGTTTCTTGAAGAAGCTGTCATTTCCTTTGGTGATAAGGGCTTGATTCTCTGTAATGTATTTCCATTGAAATATAGCGTGTCGAATTTTTTCAATATTGCTTATGCCTGCTTTATAATGCGTCTACAGTATCGTATTAAGCCCCCGTGGATTTATTCTAGCATTAACAATTCGAGGTTGTGTTGATTGAATCCTGGTTGAGTCTTTAGAAATGAGGATAGTCGGGAATGATACTTCTCTTGAAGGCATTACACACAATGCTGCTGGCCACGTTTCCAAGGTATAATGGCTAGGGATAAGCTCTTTTGGTTTTGTGTACACTAACGTTGGAAGTTTACATATGAAAGGAGAAGACTTGTGCAGAAAGGACCCAAACCAGATGACAGACGGGACAATGTAGATAAGCTGCAGGAACAAGTGGTAGATACGATTGAAAACCTAGAGGAAGCACACGAGACTACGCAGATGGACATATCCCAGGAGCAGCGAGAAGCCATAAAAGCGAAGAATTTACGAAGAGAGCGGGCCATCAGGGCAAAACGTGATGAAATCAAAGATGAATATGAATTTCAGCAGAAACAGGACTAGACTTTTAATAAACCGCCCAGCGTAATGCGGGGCGGTTTTTTGTTAGAGTGAACTTCGAACAGCGTCTAAAGCCAGGTCGTAATCAGGGTGATCACTAACTTCTTTCACGTATTGGACATAGACAATTTCATTACTCTTATTCAGCACAAAAACAGCTCGACACAGGAGTCGAAGCTCCTCAATGAGTACTCCATATGCTTTGCCAAAAGAGACATCTCGATGGTCAGAGAGGGTAATGGCTTGGTCAAACCCTGAACTTCCGCACCAGCGGCTCTGATTAAAGGGTAGGTCTACACTTACCGTTATGACTATCGCTTCTGGAATATGAGCAACTGCTTCATTAAATCTTCGGGTTTGCTCATCACATACCCCAGTGTCAAGGGACGGAACAGCACTGATCAGCTTAATCTTATCGCCAAAATCATCCAGAACTTTAGTGTTTAGGGAGTGGTCTAAGAGCCGAAAGTCGGGAGCTTTGTCGCCTATTCTAAGTTCCTCGCCGACTAGTGAAAACCGATTTCCACGCATGGTTACGGACCGTTCACTCATCAAAAACAACCTCCTTCATGGTTGAAATAATTAGTTGTGAACTTATGTATTCTCCATTTTCAAGGAAATTCCTACTAGGAACACAGGATAATGAGGATGAAAAGCCAATAATGGTAAATAAGAGCAGGAAAATATTAGAGGAAGGAGAATGAAAATGGACGTTCGAGAAGCAGTGGCTAAACGGCGGAGTGTACGGGAGTATACAGATCAGGCTGTAAGTCAGGAAGCGGTCAATGTCCTAATTGAAGCTGCTCATCTAGCGCCGTCAGCAAATAATCGGCAGGACTGGAAGTTCATTATTATTCGAGACAAGGAAGTTATCGCTAATATTGCTGAGATATCGGGTCAAGACTTTATTTCTACTGCCCCATTAGTTGTTGCTGGAGTTGGCTTGAATCCCACACGCGTTATGCGCTGTGATGTTCCGCCATATGCGGTGGATGTCACAATAGCCTTAACTCAGATTACTTTGGTCGCGACAAGCTTGGGGTTAGGGAGCTGCTGGATTGGTGGGTTTCCTCAGGAGCCCATGAGGGAATTATTGGGTGTACCAGAAGACTGCAAAATTGTCCAGCTCTTGACCATAGGTTATCCTGCAGATGAACCTAGAAGACGAATTCGCAAACCAATAACTGAAATCGTATCATATAACCATTTTTAAGGAAAAAGGAGAGGTACCATGACAAAGAAGATTCGAGTAGGATTGATTGGGGCTGGGAATATTGGGCAAAACGCGCACATACCTGCTTATCTCAAACAAGAGGACGTAGAGCTATTTGCAGTATACGACATTAAGGAATCACGTTCTCGGGATGTAGCAAAGAGATTTGGTTTCAAACATGTAGCCACGAGTCTAGATGAAATTGTTTCCATGGATGAGCTGGATGCCGTAAGCGTTTGTACATGGAACAACGGTCATGCCGAGTCTGTTATTGCAGCGGCTAACGCTGGTAAACATATTCTGTGCGAAAAACCGATGGCTATGACAGTTGCAGAGACAGAAGAAATGGCCAAAGCTGTTCGGGCCAATGATGTTATTTTTATGATGGGATTTGTCAATCGGTTTAGGGCTGAGAGTAAAGTTATCAAAGCGTTGGCTGAGGAAGGGAAATTTGGGGATATTTACTATGCTAAGACTGGTATCATCCGCAGAAGAGGTACGCCTCTTGGTTGGTTTACAGACTTGTCCAAATCTGGTGGGGGACCTGTCATCGATCTAGGTGTACACGTTATTGACGTAACTTGGTATTACATGGGTAAGCCTAAGCCGATCAGTGTAAGTGCTGTCACATACAGCAAGATTGGTGACTATAAGACCAAGGGTGTAAGTCGGTGGGAGGCGTACGATACAGACGATTTAGTCTTCGATACGGAAGATTCGGCGGCAGCTCTGATCCGCTTTGAAAATGGTGCATCTATGACGGTTGACGTCTCTTGGGCTATTAATGGGCAGGAAAGAAACGTCTACAGCGAGATCTATGGTACTAAGGCAGGTGCCAGTCTTGATCCATTCATGATTTATGGGGAAGAGGCAGGCTATCTGACTGACAATCGTCCAGTCCTAGAAGGAGAGGATATGTTTGGAAATCAGATCCGCCACTTTATTGATTGCGTTAAGACTGGTAATACACCGATTGCTACGTTAGAAGACGGCATGGAGATTCAAAAGATCCTCAACGGAATCTATGAATCTGCTCGTTTAGGAAAAGAAATCCAGCTTTAGGGTAACTACAAAAGCGGCAGGACTGAGAGGCTGTAACAGGGAACTCTTAAAGACACGTTACGGAGAGGAGACCAAGAATGGAAGAACTTGTCGCTTTATTGATGGACTATGCTGGACGGCTCTTAATTGCCATACTCATTTGGCTGGTTGGGTCGAGGCTTATTAAAATGCTTCTTAAACTCGTAGATACACGGATGGATAAGCGCCATGTGGATGAGTCACTGCACTCGTTTGTGTTATCACTCCTCAAAATGACGCTGCAGGTCTTGATGTTCTTATCGATTGCTTCTACGTTAGGCGCTGAGATTACATCGTTTGTAGCCATTATGGGGGCTGCTAGTTTCGCTGTTGGTTTGGCTTTTCAAGGCAGCTTAGCCAACTTCGCAGGAGGAGTCTTAATTCTTCTTCTCAAGCCTTTTCAGGTGGGCGACTTTATTGAGGCCAGTGGCTATTCTGGAACGGTTAGGGAGATTCAGGTGTTCTACACAATCCTTAATACTCCAGATAATCGAAAAGTTATCATTCCCAACTCCAGCTTGTCAAACAGCAGTGCCATCAATTACTCTGTCAACCCTACACGCCGGATTCACTTTGAATTTGCAGTAAGATATGACGAAGATATTCAAAAAGTGAAAGATGTAATTCGTGGTGTAGTGGAAGCCCATCCTCTTGTTTTGGATGAACCTGCGCCCATGATTGTACTGGGTCAGCACGGCGAAAACGCTTTGATTATGTACACTCGTGTGTGGTGTAACCGTACTGATTACTGGACAGTCTATTATGATATCTTGGAGCAGGTGACAGAGGCTTTTGCCAAAGCCGATATTGAAATTCCCTTCAGGCAGGTCGATGTGCATATGAAGACCAGCTAATGGTGGAGCAGAAGAAAACAGCAAAAAGACCAAGGTCCGTGTAAGGCCTTGGTCTTTTTTGAATTCCCTATTTTGTTGTCTGCATGGCGATTCCCTGGGCAAACTGTCTTCTAAATAGAATCAGAACAATAAGGGGAGGCAGCATAATAATCAGGGTTCCAGCCATTATAATATTCCATTCAGCTGCACCTCGTTCTGATGTATACAGCATTCGCAGTCCAATCTGTGCGACCTGCATATCTGCTGCGGTAGTAGCAATATTGGGCCAGAGGTATTCATTCCACATATAAACAAACTCTATAACGAGTAAGGCTGCGATGTTCGTCCATGATAGGGGGATGAGAATTCGCCACAAATACTGTAAAGGTGTGGCTCCGTCTACCCGTGCCGCATCAGCTAACTCCTGCGGAACTGTCATATAGAATTGACGGAACAATATAATCCCAGTTGTACTTGCCAGGTAGGGAATGGTAAGAGCACGATAGGTATTCAGCCAATTGAAGTTAGCCATCATACGGTACAAAGGTACTACTCGTACGGGCAGGGGCATCATTTGGGTGACCATACATAGGGGAAACAAGAGCCAATCTCCCTTAAATCGAAAATGGGTAAAGGCAAAGGCTGCTAATATAGAAAAGACAATCTTTCCAAAGGAAACAGCTATGGCAATGATTGCACTGTTTGTTAACAGTGTTCCCATATTAACCCGTTTCCAAGCCTCTTTTATGTTTCTTAAGAGTTGATTTCCAGGTCTAAGGACTGGTGGAAAAGCATACGCATCTTGGTGTGTGTGGGTTGCCATTATGAATGCATAGTAAATAGGGAAAGCAACCGCGATCAACGTTAGAATCAAAATAGCATGAATAACGATGTTTGTCAAAAGCTTTCGATTAATTCGCATGTTACTCTCCTTCCTTATCGATCATAGACAGCGCTGCGTGTTGAAGTGTAAATCTGAACTGCCCCTACTATTGCAACCATGACGAACAACACTACAGATTGAGCTGCCGCTTGCCCTTCCTGCATCCGACCGAACCCGTCTCGATATATCTTATAAATCAAAAACTCTGTCGACCGATTAGGGCCACCCATAGTAACTACATCTATCAGGCCAAAAGATTGGAAAAACGCATAGACTGTATTAACGAACACCAGAAAAGCCACAGTTGGACTGAGCAGGGGGAACGTTACTACCCGAAAGATCTGCCACCTAGTAGCCCCGTCAATGGCCGCAGCTTCTTTAAGCTCATGTGGAACGTTTTGCAGACCGGCTACAAAAAAGCAGATATTATATCCCAACATGACCCAGACAGAGGCTGCAGTTACAAGGACAAAAGCAGCTACCGTATCAGTAAAAAAGTTGATTCGGTAACCAGTAAGACGGT
>JAAYRO010000155.1 GCA_012518735.1 Bacillota bacterium | reverse complement strand
TATGATCTATTGGAGTTTATGATTAGTCTTGATACAACCACCCGATTTCAACTTGAGGTCAGTGGTGACATTCTTACAGATGACGTACTCCAGCTGCTTACGACAGCTCCACCTAACCGTTTCCAATTTGAAATTGGAGTTCAGTCTACCAATGAAGAAACATTAGAGGCAGTATCTCGCAATTCAGATCTGGAACGTCTGGGAGAGGTTGTAGAATTCTTGAGAACCAAGACCCATGTTCGAGTCTTGTTGGATCTCATTGCTGGTTTACCCAAGGAAGGGTTTCATCGATTTGGTCAATCCTTTGACTACGTATATTCCTTAAAGCCGACGAGAATTCACCTTGGATTCCTAAAATTGCTGCGCGGCTCACGCTTAAGAAAAGAGGCGGACAGTTTTGGCTGTGTCTATCGGGAGCGGGCTCCCTATGAAGTACTTCAGACGGATGACTTATCTTATGAGGAACTGTGTCGACTGCACACCATTGAGGATCTAGTTGACAAATATGTGAGCGGCCGTTTTGAACGATCCCTAGAGTATCTACTTCAGGATGGGAAGTCACCCTTCTGGTTCTTCAACGATTTCGCTGAGCGCTGGGAAGAGAGAGGATATCACTGGCTGAACCACTCTCAAATGACTTTGTACAAGATCTTGGCAGACTTTTACGCAAAAGAGAATCCTGACTTAATTTCATATCTGCGCTGGGATTTTCGTCTCAATGAACCACGGCGAGGGACACCTCGGTGGATGGGAGGACTGCCTAATCGAAGTCTGGAAAATGAGCTGATCCGCTCTGGACGAGTGTTTGATTACCTTCCTAAGCTGAAATCATTACCAACTCGAGAAATTGGTCGGCGGATATTCGTAGAGCAGTTTCGTTTTGAGGGCCAGTCACAAACAGTTTTGTTTTATTTTGAACCAGGTCGAAAAACGGCTTGTACGTTTCGACTGGAATAGGCTAACGGTATGCCCGTGATTTCGCTGGTTGTTTTGTCCAGTGCCACCAGATCTTCTTCGTTAATCTCAGAAAGAGAGTGTTTGCCTAGGGCCCTTATTCCTTCCTTAATCTCGGCATTCGCTGACTGGAGGTATTTAGCTAAGGACTGGGCACCTTTTTTCCAGTTAAACTTAGAACTCGCTTTGCCACCTTCGATCACTAACTGTGTTGGAGGTTCCCAGGGTAGGGCGTGAAGGATTTGGGTATGGGAAGCGGCAAATAGAACAGTCGTGCCAAGGTAAACAGCATCAGCTCCTAATGCTAGGGCTTTCAGACATTGACCAGGCGACTTAAATCCTCCACCAACAATGAGGCTGATATGGTCTTGAGCTTGCCGTCTGCGAAGATGATCTACAGTTCGACAAAGACCAATCAGGGTCGGAAGTCCAAAATCATCCTCTAAAATTGGAGGAGCTCCAATAGTTGCTGCCTGAGCTCCTTCCAGTGCGAGATAATCAACATCTGCTTCCAGACAAAGGTCTATATTTTCTTCAAGTCCATGGGTAAAGGAGAACTTGATACCAATGGGAACTCCATCTGTAAGGTCCCTTAAATAGGCGACCAGTTTTGGCAGTCCGTCAAAAGAATCTAGTTCTGGCATGTGGGCATGAATAACAGCCTGCTGACTTGGGGCAATCCCTAATCTCCTTCTTAGACGGGTGTTGATTTTTCCAGGTGGTGTTCTATGAGCCGTACTTGCAGAAGCCCCCTGTCCGATTTGGATTTCCACTGCATCAGCTTGTTGTAGAATACTGGGATTTCGATTCCACGGAGCACGAGGATACTGAATTATCAGGTTGTTGGCCAGCTCCCGTTCATAAGGTAGAAAAGGCCCTTCACCTGTATTGGAAGCGGTTTCGGCCAGTGTACTTCCGTAAGCCAAAGCGTACTTGAACTTTTCTGAAACACCGAGACCATAAGCCATTCCAGAGATGAGGAGCGGTGTGTTAATACGTAATGGATGGGGAGCTCGTTTGCCAATAGTGATCGATGTATCAATATGTTCTGTGAGGGGCGTAGACATTGGAGATAGATGGGCAGTGTTAAACATGAGACCGTCGAAATCAACGAATTTTCGAGGGCTTCCGAGCGGTCTGAGAATTAGTCTGCCTTCTTCTGCTCTTAAATTGGTTTCGATAATATCTTGAATGCCCGTGCGGCTAGTGGCAGAATAGAATTCGGCTAAATTCTTCGCATAGGGATCGGTCATAATGGTGTGGATCATACCTTTGCTGACCTGGGATGTGATGAATCTGGTGAGAGCTAATCCTCCCATTAGGGTTAAGGTTCCTGTCCATACCCATTTAGTGATTTTATCCATTCATTATCTCTCCAGACAGAAGTGTGGTTCACAGCTTAGTGAAGGATTTACCCGGTAAGATGTGGTATATAACATAATGATTAATTTGACTTAGTTAGGTTGAGGATGTGTGCAAATGAGTGTTACAATTAAGGATGTTGCCAAATTGGCCCATGTTTCTCCTTCAACCGTCAGTAGGGTTATTGCTGATCATCCTCGGATTAGTCAGGCAACAAAAGAAAAAGTACGAGAGGCTATGCGGGAATTAGGTTATTACCCTAATGCTATAGCTCGCAGTTTAGTTAACAGAACCAGCAACAGCCTTGGCGTGATTCGATCGCGCACTACGGAGCAGACGTTTGCTAACCCCTTTTTTCCAGACGTCATTCGCGGAATTTCGTCCATTGCAAACAAACATCGACTGAATCTGCTCCTATCGACAAGTAACACCCGAGAGCAAGAAGAGGAAGAATGTTTGAATCTCCTCCGCCAGAGAAGGGTGGATGGGGTGATACTTTTAGCATCTCATCGCAATGATCAACTTATACCTGTATTGGCGGAAGAAGGATTTCCCTTTGTTTTGGTAGGACGATATGATGGTCCAGAAGAGATCTCATGGGTGAACAATGATAATGTGGCTGCGGCTCGCACGGCTGTACAGTATCTGATGGACAAGGGTCATCGTGCAATCGCGTGTCTTGACGGAAATCCTGATTATGTTGTGAGCACAGATCGCTTTCAAGGATATTGTGATGCCTTAACTGAACGTGGTATAGAAATAGATCCTAATTTAGTGGAGCATTCGGATTTTTCAGTAGAAGGTGGCTATGAAGCTACGAACCGCATTTTAGAACGAAATATACCATTTACAGCCGTTTTTTCCGTAGATGATCTGCTGGCCATCGGTGCGATGCAGGCTCTTCATGAACGGGGACTCGTGGTGGGGCGAGATGTAGGGGTAATTGGGTTTAACAATACTATGTTAGGCGCGTGTATTAAGCCAGCTCTCACCTCTGTGAATGTACCGATTTATGAGTTGGGTCAGATTGCGGTGCAGATGCTTGTGGCTCAGATTTATGGAACAGGGGTTCATCCAGATCATCAGATTCTCCCTGCAGGGTTAGTAATACGTGATTCCTGTTAGGTTCGGCAGGATAGGAGTGAGAGAATGGTTCGTTATCGTCTGGGGCTTGCAGCAGCGCTTATAATACTAGCTGCGTCACAAGCTTTGGGGAATGGGTTTATGTTTACAGAACCTGGTGGGTATTATCAAACGGTGATCCCTGAACAATGGGTGTATCAGACTCACCAAAGTGACAATCATTTAGTTGTTTTTTATGGACCAGACGAAAGCAATCTTTTATATATAGAGCGGTTACAGCATATCCTAGATGATAATGCCCGATCGTTTGCTGAACGTACCTTGAGTCTTTATGAGGCACCAGGAGGTCTGCGCGGGTTTCAATTGGAGGAGCCTGTAACTGAACTAATGATCGATGGAGTTGCAGCTGCTTCCAGCGTTTATTCATACCTTCTCGATTCAAAAGCTCGACAATGGGAGTACAGAATATTTATTGTACTTGAAGATGAGCAGGGGATTGTCATTACCATTAGTGATAGTGAAGATTCTTTTGAGGATAGTTGTGCCGTTTTTCAAACAGTAATATCAAACTGGCGGTGGTCACAATGACATCTCATAAGACGAGAAATCTGTATGTAGTGCTTATGGTGTTCATAGTAGTGGTGAGCTGTTCAGGCAGTGGGGAAGCGTTTCATAATCTTTTGACCCAATTTGAGCGGGGGATAGGTCGGGGTGCTGCCCCTGAATTAGTTAAACAATATGGGGGCGAATATGTTTTACCCATTCAGGAGCGGTTGTGGCTTGATGAGATTTTTCGGCGTTTAGTTGATGTTACGAAAAGAACGGAAATCGAATATACTTTAACAGTCCTAAATACGCAGGAAATGAATGCGTTTGCTCTACCAGGAGGATACATATTTGTTACAAGAGGATTGTTAAGGGCTGTAGGGAATGATGAGAGTCAAGTAGCAGCCGTCTTAGGGCACGAGATTGCACACGTAGAATGCAAACATGGGCTTAATGCAGTTTTGCGGCAGATGGGCTTGACTGTCCTGATGGAAGTAGGAATGTTTTGGTTGGATATGGCATCCACTGAAATTGTTCGAATAGCTAGTACTACCGCACTTCAGCTTCTCCAGCTTGGTTGGGGCCGGGAGGCTGAATACGAGGCAGACATATTAGGTCAAGAGTATGCTGTAGAAGCGGGATTTGACGGGGCTGGATCAGTTCTACTTATGGACTATTTGCTGCAGATTGAGTCAGCCGATCAGCCTCTGCGGGTATTTCGAACTCATCCCGAAAGTTATGAAAGGCGGGAGAGAGTGGCAGCCAATCTTTTGTCATTTTGGAGCAGTCCTCAAAAAATTTCTGACCAAGAATGGTTAGAAGTACTAAATAGCAGAAGGAATTCTATTTTAGACCCTCGAATGGATCCAATGGGGCGTTTTGTGCTCACAGTTGAGGGAAATTCTTCATTTCAGTGGGGATTGGAAATAGAAGACACCCAGCAGGATTTAGCCCTTACTTGGCTGCCAGACCACAAGGTATTTGACGCAGCGTGGTCCCCAGACGGGAAGTACCTTGCCGTCATTGTAGAGGAAAAGGAGACTAAAGGTCTGTGGTTGATCGACCGAATGGGTAATGTGGCGAAAAAACTACGTCACTATTCAGATCGTCATGTTGAAGAGGTTGTCTGGTCTCCCCAGGGTAATATGGTAGCTATGACTGTTAGTGATGGAACTCACTCTGATATTGTTGTAGGTTATCTTGCTGGAAATGTAGATATTGCCGTAAGTCAAGGTAAGAGTGGTAGTCAACCTATTTGGTGTGACGATGGGATTGGGTTTGTGGGCAGCGGCGGGTCTTACTTTGTTAGGAGCCCTGATGTGCAGCCAGTCGTAATCCATAATCCTGTACCTAGAGTCGTAGAGAGAAAGACGTTTTTGTCTCCTACTGTAATTCGAGAGGGAAACACAATCACTCTTACACGACCTAAGTTATCTGTTCCATAACTGAGGATACATAAGGAGAGGTTTATGAATCTTTTAGTCTGCTGGAATGAGCTGCAGGATCAGGATGTGGATTTAATCCGCAGCAAGACTGGTGCTAATGTAACCGTTTGTGAGAATAAAGAGGATTCGTGGGCTTTAGTTGAAGAGGCTCATGTGATTTTTGGGTTTGTCTCACCTGAGGTTTTGGTAAAAGCGAAAAAATGCCAATGGCTTCAAATTCCTTATGCTGGTGTAGAGAGAATTCTTGCAGCTGAATGGGGCAATCCCCAAATGGTGCTGACAAATGGAAGTGGTATTTTTGGACCTAATATTGCAGAACACGTCATAGGTCTGCTCTTAGCTTTTAATCGGGGAATTCATCTGGCCCGTGATTTTCAGTCAAAACGACAGTGGTCTTGGGATGTTTTCTATCCTTTCCGAGAGCTTACTGGTTCAACTGTTGGTATCTTAGGATATGGTGACATCGGTCAACAAGTAGGGAAACGTCTCGAAGGTTTTGATTGTAATGTTATAGGTTTTCGTCGAAATCCGCAGGGTATGGAAAAATATGCTCAGCAAGTTTACAGTATAGACGAATTTCATTCTTACGCAGGGATGTTAGATTATTTAGTCTGCGCCCTGCCTCATACAACTCAAACTGTTGGGTTTTTGAATCGACATCGTCTTCAAAAACTGCCGAAACATGCTGTCGTAATTAATGTGGGACGTGGTTCTCTAATTCCAGAAGCAGACCTACTGCTGGCTTTGGAAGAAGGATGGATTCAAGGGGCTGCTTTAGATGTAACTCCTCAAGAGCCACTACCAGAGAGTAGTCCCTTGTGGGCAATGGAGAATGTAATTATTACCCCTCATAATAGTGGGCGGACACCATTTCACAGAGAGCGTGCTTTTCATATCTTTTTTGAGAATTGGGAGCATTTTCAGATTCATGGGAAGCCGAAACGAAATGTGGTCGATCCGAAACGGGGGTATTAAAAAACGCCTCTTACGAGGCGGAAGAATCGTGGGAATCTGATTTACTATCGTTAATATAAAAACCAGAACCCTTAAAAATAATACCCACATTTTTACTAATTAGACGCTGGACTTTGCCACCGCAGGTAGGACAAATTGTTAGAGGCTCGTCCTTCATGCTTTGTTTTAACTCAAAGCGGCCGCAATTCGAGCAGTGATAATCATACATTGGCATGTGGCATCCCCCCTTTCTAGCATCTAGGGAATATTCTACAACTTGTTAGCCATTAATGCAACCAGGTTTGACTGTTTTACCAAATAGTGAGGAGCAATTTGTTATGATAAATAATGGGAAAGCTAAAGGTAGATATTTTGGAATCATTCTTATTTTATTCGTCCTATTTCTCAGTTCTACTGTGGGGGCTGCAGAAGGAGTAGAGACTCCGAAGAAACTAAATTTGAACCTGGAATCTAGTCCAACGGTGGAAGAGGCAGTAGAGTCTATTGAGAAATTGTACCAAGAGCTCCTTGATGAAGTACATATTTCGGAAGAAGCGAGTCAAGTCGTGAAAAGCATCAGTGAAACGATCAGCAGTCTACAAGATCTTTCAGCTGATATTGAAGTCACTCAGTATAAAGGGGAACGGGCAGATAAAGTAACAGGTCATCTCATGGTCAGCGCGGTACATAAGGCAGCTCGTCTAGAATTTAATTCTCCAAGTGCCCTGCGAGGGCAGATTATTCTGGCTGATCAGGGAAATATGGAAGTCCG
Source organism: Bacillota bacterium (assembly GCA_012518735.1). Lineage (GTDB taxonomy): Bacteria > Bacillota > Limnochordia > Darwinibacteriales > Darwinibacteriaceae > JAAYRO01. The sequence goes on along the minus strand of JAAYRO010000155.1, from coordinate 42,174 downwards.
TGTCTATATGCCTGTAACAAACGAGATTGCCATTCAGAGCATGAGCGATATGGGTGAAGAGGCTGCGGCCTACATAAACGTTACAGACGTGTCTACCCTTTTTGATTTTTCACAGTACGCTGTTGAGGTACTTGAGAGTTCCACAATCGATGAAGTCCAGCACTATTTACTGCAGATTACGGGATATGATGATCAAGTTCAGTATGTGCGGGTGGGAAGTGATACATGGATTCCCTATGAAATTACAGTTTATGAGGACGGACTTTTGTTTGGCGAGCTTTTGTTCATAAATGCAAAACTCGATCAATCCTTCACCGAGGAGGAAATAAAGCAGCTTCCTAAAGCCAAAGAAACACGTCTATAGGAGGGTTAGAAGTGCGAACGCCCCAGCTTTTTATCTTGATTATTTTCTATCTAGTTCTATACTTAACACCAACTCCGTGTACAGCCGCATCCGTAACGGGTGATATGCTGTTCGGGTACGGGGCTTCTGGATGGCAGGCTGGACTTGGTTTGAGCCAGGAGAGCATTAAACCTCTAGGTTTCTTTGGGTACGAAAAGACTGGAGTTGCTGGTTATCTTTCACATGACGTGGATGTTGATCAATTTTCAAGTTGGATTGGCGGACATAAGCAGGTCTATGTAGGTAATGTGGGATACACTTTGGAGGTGTTCGTGGCTAATACGCAACGTCCCATTTTAGCAACATTCTTAGACAATGTTGCCCCTCATATAGGAGCGTATGGCGAGTACAATCGAATGTACGGTGAATACGGTCACGGTCTAAGTGGGACTGCCCAGATATTTGTGGATGATTCAGGCGGGGTTGACTATTCCATTAAACCATATCTTCAGCTGAAACGAGGCGGTACATGGCGTCTCTCAGCCATTTTAGGCTCCACTTTTGGTGTAGGAATTTCATATTTAGAGCCAACGGAGAGCTTGAAAATCGATTTGGCTTATGACGAAGAAGGGTTTAGTGCCCACGGTTTGATAGAGGTTCCTGATCAACCTATGTCTGTGGGCGCTGGGTGGAATGGAGAGCAGCTCCAGGGTTTTATTCGATACGTGTTTTAAATATGTGTAATGATAGTGAACGGGGGGCGAGATGCCCTCGTTCTTCGCGTCTGAGCAAGGGGAGGTGAGGATATGAATGTAGTACTAGTTGAACCTGAGATACCGGCCAATACAGGTAATATTGCACGACTCTGTGTTGCAACAGGATCGAAGCTCCATCTCGTTCGACCCTTAGGTTTTTTCCTAAATGATAAGCGGCTGAAACGTGCAGGTTTGGATTATTGGGAATACCTGGACCTCACCGTTCATGACAGCTGGGATGATTTTGAAAGCAGTGTGTCAATGGAGCAGATTTACTTAGTAGAAACAGGTGGAGAGCGTCTGTATACAGAGGTGGACTTTGGTCCCGGTGATTTTGTTATTTTTGGGAGTGAAACGAAGGGGTTGTCTTCTCGAATAACAAAAAAAATGGCCCATAGGGTAATCTCCCTTCCCCAAATGGATGTCCGATCGCTGAATCTTTCTAATACGGTTGCTATCGTTGTTTATGAAGCATGGCGTCAGCTAGGTTTCGTTAACGTGAAAAATTTGATTTAGGCAGGATATGTTCTAGCTGTCCCGAATGTATATTTCGTATGTCTATTTTAAATTCATGGGTGTGAGGTGAGATGATACATGCGAGTTAAAACGTTTTTCGGAGGGATTCATCCGAAATACGAAAAGGAGACCACTGCAGGGAGTCCTATCGAAATTCTCCCGGCACCCGAGACACTAGTAGTGTCTATGGATCAGCATACGGGTGCGCCAGCTGCACCAGTTGTAGCTAAGGGAGATACAGTTAAGGTTGGACAAGTCATTGGCGAGACAAGCCATGGCATCAGTGCTCCTATTCACTCCCCAGTATCAGGAAAGGTAACAGCGGTGGAGCCTAGGCTTCATCCGTGTGGAAGTTCAAGAATGGCCGTTGTCATAGAGAATGATGGCCGAGACGAATGGGTTGAACGAGAGAATCATAACGATCCTGTCCAACTTGACAGAAATACCATCCTTCAGAAGATTAAGGATGCAGGCATCGTTGGAATGGGTGGAGGGGGATTTCCAGCTGCAGTTAAACTTAGTCCTCCGAAAAACGCAGTTATCGATTATCTGATTCTTAATGGAAGTGAGTGCGAACCCTATTTAACAGCTGACCATCGTGTCATGGTAGAATATGCAGATGATGTAATCTTAGGAGCCAAGCTCATGGCTAAGGTATGCGGGGCTCGCAAGATTATAATTGCGGTGGAGGATAATAAGCCAGACGCCATTACTGCACTGCAGGAGAGGGCCGGTGCAATTGAGATTGTGCCAGTAGCCACGAAGTATCCTCAAGGTGGCGAAAAACAGTTAATAAAGGCTGTAACAGGCCGAGAAGTGCCCAGCAGAGGCCTGCCGTTCCAAGCCGGTACTATCGTCCATAACGTAAGTACTGCACTAGCTGTTACTAGAGCTGTTCGAGATGGGGAACCATCTATAATGCGAGTTGTGACAGTCACTGGTGGTGTCGTCAATGAACCAAAGAACTTTCTTGCTAGAATCGGTACTCCATTTGAGTATTTGTTTGAGGCTGCCGGTGGATTTAAGGAAGAGCCTGGGAAGATCCTAGTAGGCGGACCTATGATGGGTGTAACTCAAATCAGTTTGGATACTCCTGTTGTTAAGACCGTTACAGGATTAGTTGCCCTGAGTAAAGATGATAGCAGCTTACCAGAGTCTATTCCCTGCATTAAGTGCGCTCGTTGTGTAGATGTTTGTCCAGCTTATTTAATGCCTTTACGGTTGGAAGCATTTGGCATGAATGAGATGTGGGATGAAGCAGCTGAGTATGGAGCAATGGACTGTATTGAGTGCGGCTGCTGTTCATATATATGTCCTTCAAAACGTCCTCTGCTGCAGTATATTCGCTTAGCTAAGAGGGAGATCGCTGCCGCAAATCGTAGAAAATCAAGCTAGAGGAGGGTTGGGCAATGATGGAAGATTTAAAATTGGTGATTTCACCGTCTCCCCATATCCGGGATAAAGATACGACACAAAATATTATGTTTTCAGTGCTTGTTTCGCTGCTGCCCGTACTGGTTGCAGCTGTGTACTTTTTCGGTTTAAATGCCCTGCGGCTGGTAGTTCTATCATCGGCTGCAGCAGTAGCAACAGAAGCAGTATTTCAAAAGCTGCGCAAGAAGCCCATTACTGTGTGGGATGGGAGTGCGTTAGTTACTGGGATGCTCTTGGGATTGATCGTTCCTCCAACGCTGCCCAGTTGGATGGTGGTCTTAGGTTCTGTATTTGCCATTGCCATTGGTAAGCAGGTTTTTGGCGGGTTGGGACAAAATCCATTTAACCCAGCCTTAGTTGGACGGGCGTTTTTGACAGCGTCCTTTGCTGTTCCCATGACAGCTTGGACTGGACCATTTGATACAGTTTCAGCTGCAACACCATTGGCCCTTGGAGCTGCCCGTACTAGTTTGCCAGACTTGTTTTTTGGCTCTGTTGCTGGTTCTCTTGGTGAGACCTCTGCACTTGCCATTTTATTAGGTGGAATTTATCTGTTTTACCGAGGTGCCCTAGATTATCGGATTCCCTTAGGTATATTCGGTTCTACCATTGTTATTAGTCTACTTGCTGGGCAGAATCCTGTATTCCATCTTCTGTCTGGAAGTCTCTTATTTGGTGCTGTGTTTATGGCTACCGATATGGTGACTTCACCAGTGACACCGATTGGTCGGTGGATTTTTGGAATTGGTGTTGGTCTGATCATTATGCTGATTAGACTGTGGGGAAGCTATCCAGAAGGAGTTACATTCGCCATTTTGATTATGAATGCTGTAACACCGCTGCTGAATCGCTGGACGCGTCCTCGCATTTATGGCCAGGGGGTGAAGGCTAGTGAGTGAGTCTGTACGCATGGTCGTGGTATTGACAGTAATTGCTATGGTATCTGCAGGTATTTTGTCGCAGGTATACAGTGTTACTAGTGGTATAATTGAAGAGAACGCTGCTCGAGAACTAGAAAGTTCTGTCTTCGAAGTTCTTCCTGGGATCTCAAAGGTTGAGATAATTAAGGCCAGCCCGCAAGATCGGTTGGTGGAAGATGATCCGAAAGAGATGCGTGAAGAAGAACAGCGCATTACCCTTATTTATCAGGGACTCGATGATTCTGGTAAGGCCGTAGGCTATGCCTTCGTAGGTGAAGCTAATGGATACGGAGGGGCTGTTCGTGTATTGGTGGGTGTTGGGGAAGAGACAAACAAGATTGTAGGGCTCAAGATTTTGAGTCATGCTGAAACCCCCGGGTTAGGGTCCCGCATTGAAGAGGAAACGTTCCGCAGTCAGTTCATTGGTAAGTCTGTCCAAGATCCTATTGCGTTGGGTAAAGATATTGACAGTATTTCCGGTGCTACTGTTTCCAGTCGGGCCGTTAGTGAAGCTGTTCGTCGTGGATTTGACGAGGCGACTGCTGCTTATAAAGGAGGGAACTAAGCATGAAAGGTATCTTAAATGACTTAAGACGTGGTCTGTGGTCCGAAAACCCCACATTCAGAATTATGATTGGACTGTGCCCTACTTTGGCAGTCACGACAAGTGCCATTAACGGTATGTCTATGGGATTGGCTACCACGTTTGTTTTGGTGTGTTCGAGTGCCCTGATCAGCCTGTTGAAGAATCTCATTCCCGATAAGGTACGGATTCCTTCGTTCATTATCATCATTGCTACTTTTGTTACGATTGTAGATTTGTTTATGAATGCTCTTCTGCCAGATCTGCACCGTGTCTTGGGTCTATTTATTCCCTTGATTGTGGTGAACTGTATTGTGTTAGGTCGTGCAGAAGCTTATGCATCGAAAATGCCTGTTATTAACTCCATTTTTGATGGCTTAGGAATGGGTCTTGGCTTTACGTGGGCATTAACACTGTTAGGTTCAATTAGGGAGATTCTCGGTGCAGGCTCCATTTTTGGAAAACAACTGCTCCCGGAGGGCACGCCCACCCTTGGTATTATGGGACTTCCTCCAGGTGCCTTTATTACACTTGGAATATTAATGGCGTTAATGAACATGATCGCTGCTCGTCAAAATAAGGTTAGTTAAGGGGAGGTGACTCACTATGAACTTGTTAGTAATACTGCTTAGTGCTATTTTGGTCAACAATTTCGTTTTGGTTAGGTTTTTAGGAATCTGCCCCTTTATGGGTGTATCTAAACAGGTAGAAACTGCTTTAGGAATGGGACTAGCGACAACGTTTGTCATGGTGGTTGCTTCCGCTGCTACTTGGTTGATTCAGTGGTTCATATTAGAACCTTTTGGATTACCGTTTCTGCAAAATGTTGCGTTTATTCTGGTCATTGCCTCAATGGTTCAGCTTGTGGAGATGTTTCTCCACAAGACGAGTCCTAGTTTATACCGCTCCATGGGTATCTTCCTGCCTCTTATTACGACAAACTGTGCCATCTTAGGTTTAGCTATTATGGCTGTACAGGGCGGTTATACGTTCATTGAGTCGGTCGTATTTGGGTTGGGCGGCGGTTTAGGCTTTACCCTTGCCTTGGTCCTCTTGGCAGGGATTAGAGAAGAACTGCGGTTTTCTGATGTTCCCAAGCCTTTACAAGGTGCAGGAATCGCCTTTATTGTAGCTGGATTGCTGTCCTTAGCTTTCAGCGGATTTGCAGGCCTTGTTTAGTAGAGATTGCATATTTAGGGAGGGTTTAACGTGAGCACTACTGTAGTATCCCTCATCAGCATGGGTACCATGGGTGCACTTTTTGCACTTGGACTTGCGGTAGCTTCGAAGAAATTCGCTGTAGAAACCGACCCTCGGGTCGATGAAATAGAAGAGGTATTACCTGGTGTTAATTGTGGCGCGTGTGGGTTTGCAGGGTGCCGCAGTTTCGCTGAGGGTGTAGCTTCGGGGAAAGCGCCTACAAACGGCTGTCCTGTAGGCGGGGCACGTGTAGCCAAGCTGGTGGCAGAGATTTTGGGAGTGGAGGATCAAGGCAGCGCTGGTCGCAAAGTAGCTCAGGTGCTGTGTAAAGGTGGACATGAAGAAGCAAAACGGCGAGGAGACTATATGGGTCCTCAGGACTGCCGAATTGCCAATGCTGTGCAGGGTGGAGACAAAGGATGCAGCTATGGTTGTCTAGGATATGGAACCTGTGCCTCTGTCTGTCCTTTTGATGCCATAGTCATGAATGAGAACGGTTTACCAGTGGTCTTGGAAGATAAATGTACTGCCTGCGGTAAATGTGTTGCCGCTTGTCCTCGAGATATAATTGTCCTTGTAGACGAAGTGCAGGGTGTCCACATTCGCTGCCGCTCCGAGGAACTAGGGCGAGCTGTTCGTTCCGTTTGTTCTGTAGGATGTATTGCCTGCCGCCGCTGTGAAAAGGCTTGTCCCACAGGTGCTATTACTGTAGAAGACAATCTGGCAAGAATCGACTACGATAAGTGTATTAACTGCCGCAAGTGTGTGGAAGTCTGCCCAATGAACACAATTGAAGCGCAAGAAGGAAAACCTGTTATCAAGAAAAAATCGGCGAGTTAAGGGGAGGTGTTCTGGTGAGGGGATTGTCAAAATCACGGAATCACTTCCTAGTTATTGTGGGGATATTCATTGGGGTGGCCGTTTTGTGCGTAGTGGCCTATTATGGGGTTTATGTGCCTTATGTAGAGAGCCATACTACCACTAATCAACGATCAAGAATTCTCATGGACACCACTGTGGATATACGTGTTGATGCTCGAAATTCAGAGGAACTGGTGAACCAGGCTTTTGCTGAAATTGAAGGCATCGAGAAGTCACTATCCCGTTATGTTGACACAAGTGAGGTGTCAAAGATTAATGCCCATGCAGGACAGTGGGTGGAGGTTTCCCAATTCACCATCGATTTAGTAAAAGAAGCGCTGCGTATTTCAGAACTGAGTGATGGAGCTTTTGATGTAACGATTGGTGCCGTAATAGAACTGTGGGGATTTGGTACAGGAGACTATAAAGTTCCTAGTGAAGAAGAAATAGTACAGGCTCTAAAGACTGTAGGCTACGAAAAAGTAGAGATTGATGAAGCAGAGCGAAAAGTGCGAATTCCAGAAGGGACCATTTTGGACCTAGGTGGAATTGCTAAAGGCTATGCAGTAGATCAGGCTTCTAGGTTGTTAAGGAAAAGCAATGCGAAGCGTTCCATTATTAACGCCGGTGGTGACATATCTGTAATTGGAAGACGTCCAGATGATACGCCGTGGCGGGTTGGTGTGCAGAATCCAGATAATCCAGCGGATATACGTTGGATCTTGCCTTTAGAAGACAGCAGTGTTGTAACGTCTGGAGATTATCAGCGTTACTTTGTTTTTAACGATCAAAAATGGCATCATATTATCGACCCTAGGACTGGGTACCCAGCCCGTGAGCTGAAGAGTGTGACGGTTGTTACAGAAAGCGCTACAGTGGCAGATGCACTTTCAACAGCCATCTTTGTCTTAGGAATGGAAGCAGGCAGTCGGCTGGTTGAAGAAATGGCGGGCGTGGAAGCTATTATTGTTTCCCAGGACGGGGTATGGATATCACCAGAATTGGAAGAACAAATACTTTGATTGCGTTTTCATACGGGCTATCACTTTTGTGGGAGCCCGTATTTTGTCAAATAATACACTTGAGAGGAGAGGGTAAAGCATTAAGGTATCCGAACTTTGCAGGTAAAATGCCTAAGCTTGTGGAAGATTTGAGCTAAACACAAGGAGGGATGGACATGTATGATTTAGCAATTGTTGGAGGGGGACCTTCGGGTCTGGCTGCTGGTTTATATGGTGCACGGGCCCATCTGAAGACCCTTGTTATTGAACAAGGCTTGCCAGGAGGTCAAATGCAGAACACACTGGAAATTGAGAACTATCCTGGGTTTAAGCATATCCTTGGTCCAGATCTATCTGAGCAGATGTATCAACAAGCACTAGACCTGGGGGTAGAATGGAAGACAGGAACAGTGACAGCTATTGAGTTGGAAGGAAACCCTAAAATCCTGACTATAGGTTCTGAGACCATTGAGGCTAAAGCAGTTATCATTGGGACGGGAGCACAGCCTAAGTACCTAAACGTACCAGGTGAGAAAGAGTTAGCTGGGCGAGGGGTCTCTTACTGCGCTACCTGTGATGGTGCTTTTTATGCGGATAAGGATGTTTTTGTAATCGGTGGTGGCGATTCTGCTGTGGAGGAAGGTCTGTTCCTAACCCGTCATGCTCGAACTGTAACTATAATTCACAGACGAGATGAACTGCGAGCACAGCCCATTCTCCAAGAAAGGGCTTTTGCCAATCCGAAAATAAAGTTTGTCTGGAATACAGTTGTGGAGAAGATTGAAGGTGACCATAAGGTTACAGGGGTTCTTACACGCAATGTAAAGGATGACTCTACCGCTGTTTTGAACGGTGACGGTGTATTCATTTACATCGGTTTTTACCCCAATACTTCGTTTCTAGCTGGTAGTGTAATTCTGAATAAAGAGGGCTACATTGAAACTGCCGCGGACATGAGTACTAAGGTCCCTGGTGTTTTTGCTGCTGGTGACGTACGAACAACACCCCTGCGTCAGATTGTATCTGCCGCAAGTGATGGAGCCATCGCAGCTATGACTGCCTATCAGTATATTGAGAGCCTTTAGAAATTAGGTCCAAACTGGTATATTTATCCCGCAGCCAACTTATACTATTTGAAAGAGGTTGCGGGAGGGTAATCCATGAGAATAGTTCTAGGAGCGGTTATTACCTGTTTGGTCTTTATAACTCCCAGCAGTATGCCTGGTTTTACTGTGGATGCCCGGGATCTGCAGAATGGCATGAGAGGTTCAGATGTACGTGCTCTCCAAGAGCTTCTGGTGGACTTAGGGTATGATCTTACGGTCGATGGAATATTTGGGCGGAAGACCGAAGCTTTGGTAAAACAGATTCAGCAGCAAGCAGGAATTGTGCCAGATGGGATTGTAGGAGCAAAAACCAACGAGATACTCACCCTATTAAAGGAAAGGGTGGTATCATATACTATCAAGTCAGGTGATAATCTAACGAAACTGGCCAACCAGTATGGTACGACTGTGAGTCAAATCGCCGATTTTAACGCTCTACCCAATCCAGATCGATTACTGCCAGGGCAGCAGATCCTGATCCCTACCAGCAGTTTGGCTGTGGTGAGCAGCGGTCTAATGTATCGGCAGATGTTTTCATGGCCTGTCAAAGGATCCATCAGTTCAGGCTATGGATGGCGGATTCATCCCATCACTAAGGTTCGTCACTTTCATGGTGGAATCGACATAGCTGCTCCACAAGGAACGGCAGTTCGGGCAGGGGCAGGTGGTAAGGTGATTCGGGCAGGCAGGATGGGAAACTACGGTCTTGGAATAGTAATTGACCACGGCAATGGTTATACCTCTTGGTACGGCCATAACTCTAAACTCTTAGTCAGGGTAGGCGATCTAGTTCAAAGGGGTCAGACCATTGCTCAAGTAGGCAGTACGGGACTGGCTACAGGTCCTCACTTGGATTTCCGGATAAAAATAAAGGATCAAACTGTTGATCCTTTAGAATGGTTACCGTAAAAAAGAGCAGTGTTTCTGCTCTTTTTGTTATTTAAGAAAGCGGTTCATGGCTTCCATCAGTTGACCGATGGCCTTTTCACTCTCATCTTCGCTTAGCGCCTTCATAATACATTCCCGAGTATGGTTCTCGAAAATAGCTAAGCCTACTTGATCCAAGGCCGCTCTCGCGGCAGCGACTTGAGTTAGAATGTCTACACAGTATTGTTCTTCCGAAACCATCCGATGGATACCCCGAATTTGACCTTCAATTCGCTTCAATCGCTGCAGTAATTTGTCTTTATCACTGTTATTGCTACTCATCTCAATTGCCCCCTCTTGTTTCTCATAATACCCATTGCCTTAGTGTCTGTCAAATCTCTATTTGGCAAGGAAAAAGGAGTTCGAAAGCGAAGGATCTATAGGAGGTGATTGGCGATGATAGCTTGTATTCAGATGAAACTATCGGCAGATGATTACCGTACTCAAGAGACCTTCGAGGACAAGATCTTCGATTTAATGAAGCGGACCCGCCAGCAGGCGGGGAAAGGACAGCTCCTTGTTGTTTTTCCTGAACACATTGGCACTTTTTGTTTATTATGTAATGAGTCGGCAGAAGTCTGGTCTAGCGGTTCATTTTCTAAAGCTGTATCTAAAATAATTAAGGCCCATTTCCTGTCTATTAGTGGCTATCGGCTTTTTCGACGTCAATCGTGGATTCGGAGTCTTGCCTTAGTAAAGTCTGGAGAAGCCGAACGTATTTATCTGTCCACTTTCAGTAAGGCGGCCCGGGAATTCGGTGCTTGGATAGTGGCCGGGTCAGGTATGACTCGCTGGGGACAGACTAACACTGTATACAATTCCTCTCCTGTGTTTAATCCCTTTGGAGAGCTCGTTCATCGTCAGCACAAAGTACACCTAGTTGATATGGAGGGGCCTGAGGGATTAGATATAGCGCCAGCTCCAGTCAATTACTTGAGTGCTGTAGAAAGCCCTTTTGGACGTTTAGGTATTGCTATCTGTTTAGATGCATTCAAAGAAGATGTGTGGAATCGGCTGCAGGATTTGGATGTAAAGATTCTTATTCAGCCTTCTGCAAATAACGGTCCATGGAACGAATGGCAGAAGGAGGATTGGCTTAACAGCAGTTATAAGGCTGTCTACAGCCAAAAGCGGTTTCCTCTCGCGATCAATCCCATGCTGGTAGGGGGAATGTGGGAGCTAGAGTTTGAGGGCCAATCCAGCATTATCAGCACGTCTGGATATGTAAGCCGGGCTCAAACTCACAATGAGGAAGAGATCCTTGTAAGCAGTCTAGTGTAGGGCAGATTGAAAGATCCCCCTTAGACTGGGAATTCGACGTCCTTTAGCATACGCTTTATTTTCCCACCATATGCAAACGATGCGATCGGTCTGGATGTATACCTTTGGTATACGCCGACTGCAGGTAACTCGTCTCATGGGTACGATGACTTCTTGACCGACGGTTGGATTTGGCACAAGGGACAGATCAATGGAAGTTAGGCCCATACCTATTCTTCCAATAATAGGGGCAGGTGTCCCATTAACATACACTGCTGCTTGGTGTCGTCTTAAGATTCGACCGATGGCATGGCGGAGCTGCCGAGCAGGTGTTGAAATTGGATCGAGATCGAGTCCGTCCCCATATCCTACAGGAATGACACCGATAGTTGTCTGTTCCTTTGTGTGATAGGAGTGACCGTATCCAACTCCTGTTCCTGCCTGAACCTGCCGTACCTGAATGAGACGTGTATGGAAACTCCATGTGTTCTCTAAATCCCAAGAGCTATCAAGGGGAACAGGCGATTGACCGAAAAGAAGTGTCCCTATCCTGACTAGATCAAGATGAGTGGCAGGTGCTGTAACCAGGGCGGCGCTGTTGGCAGCATGCCAAACCAAATCGGACCAGCCCTGTTTGTAAAAGGCGGTCTGCAGCTCCTTGAACTTTTGAAATTGTCGTTCTGTTAAGCTTTGATCTTTAAATGCAGCTGCAAAATGAGTGAAGACTCCTTTCAGCCGCATGTAGGGGTATTTTTTGATAAGATCTGCAAGATGGAGAGCTTCTGAGAGGGACGCGCCTAATCGGTTCAGTCCAGTGTCTACCTTTAAGTGAACCGCAGCATACTGTCGACGTTTCGTACTTAATTCGCCTAGGGATACAATGGTCTTTTCTGAAGTGACGGTAGATATGATTTTATATTGGAGAATTGTTTCTAATTGGGAATCAAGGGGAGGTGTGAGGAGGAGAATGGTGATGGGATGAACGTCCAAGATGGCAAGGGCTTCTTCTAAATCACTGACACCGATGATGTTCACACCTTGTGTCTGGAGGAAAGCACTGAGGACAGGTGCCCCATGACCGTAACCATCACCTTTTAGAATGGGACATATTTCTGCTTTGGTATGCTGTTTAATTTGGGCTAGGTTGTGGGCTATGCTGTCGAGATCGATTTGGATCCAAGAAGGCCATTTCATACTAAGATCGCCGTTTCGCCCGCAGCCAATTGTGAAAGGCTAAGCCCTTTCTCCAAAGAGGATATCTCAGAGTATCAAGGGGAAGATCATATTCACCTACGTATTCACTGAGCTGAGCACCAAATCCTTCCTTAAATCGGTACAGGCCGTAGAGGGGATTATCTGGATTTAGATCGCCAGAAACACCCCGGAAATCGTATACCTTACATCCTAACCCTTTTGCCCACCTAATCATCTCCCATTGAATCAAGTGGCTGGCCTGGAGATTGCGGTTACTGTTACTGGAGGCACCATATACGTACCAGGTTTTGTCTCCCAACCGAAAGGCAATAGAGGCGGCTAAGGGGGTGTCGTTGTGATAGGCAAGAAACAGCTGGGCTAACTTGTTTTCAACTAAGTGATCCCACAATGATTCGAAGTATGTGAGAGGTCGAATTGTAAACTTGTCCCTTTGGGCCGTTTCTTGGAGTAGAGCATAGAAAACGCCTAACTCACTCTTGCGGATGGAGCGGACAATCTGTACCCCTTTTCGTTCTGCATAGCGAATGTTGTACCGAGTTTTGCTTTTCATTTCCTCTAAGAGGGTGTCCAGCGGCTTACTAATATCTAAGTCCATGATAAATCGAGGTTGGACTCCTTCGAAATTCAATCCTGTGTCGATGGGGATCAGCTTATGTTCAACACAGCAATCCTGCCAGATGGAATCGCCTGCCGGTAAGGGAGGGTCCATCTTCCAGAGGATTGCTTTTTTTTCATGCCCAAGTTCACGACCTGCGCTTAACAGTTTTCTTAACGCTTCAAGTGAGGAAAAAAGTGGACCTCGTGGCGAATAAAAAAGGGTTTGACCTGGTAGGGGGAGTTTTCTTGCTAAGATTAGGGCTGATGCTTGAATGGCGCCATTGTCCTCAACAGCTAAAGGATAATAATCCCATCCTGTGGTGCCTTTAAGCTTTCCCCAATGGGTGGTTTGGAGAACATCTCCGTGTCGGTGGGAAGCTGCATAATGGTTAAATACAGATTCGTGTTCGAAGAACAGTCTCGTTCCCACATTGCTCCTCCTTTCAACGTACCAATCCTAGTATATGTACTAATTAGGTCATTTGGAACGTATTATCTAGAGAAGAATCATAGGAGGGAAGATAGCTGTGAGATTCTCAAGACTCTGCGAGGTACTCGTGATTTACATTACACTATGTGGGTGCGTCTGTGCCGCTGGGCCAACTCCAATCCCCGAGATCAGCTCCATTGCATATGTAGTATATGATGCAGATTTCAGTCAGGTGATTCTGGAGAAAAATGCCCATCAACAGCGGTCGATTGCCAGTATTACTAAAGTAATGACACTGCTGTACACCATCGAACTCGTTGAACAGGGGATAATCTCCCTCAGTGATGAGATCACAGCCAGTGCCAGAGCAGCAAGCCGAGAAGGCACTCAGATTCGGCTGCGAGCAGGTGATACATTTACCCTGGAGGAATTGCTCTATGCTGCAGCACTCGCTTCGGCCAATGATGCCGCGGTAGCCATTGCAGAATATGTTGGAGGTTCAGAAGCGAGGTTTTCTGAACTTATGACGCAGCGTGCGAAGGAGTTAGGATTGACCAATACAAATTATGTCGATTCTACTGGCTTGCTGTCTATTTTTAGTGGCAACTACTCAACCGCTTATGAACAAGCAAGACTGATGCAGCTTGCACTTAGACACGACCTGTTCCTTAAAATCATATCCACAAAGGAATACTATTTGCCATCACAAGCCCGCACTATTCCAAATACCCATCCCCTACTAGAAATGGAAGGGGTTGAAGGGGGCAAAACTGGGGCTACGACACCGGCAGGTCACACTCTCACTACCTCACGGGTTTATAATGGGCGGCGTCTCATTACAGTAGTATTAGGTGCACGGAGCAGAGAGGTTCGTAATGACGAAAGTGAAAAGCTGATTGCTTGGGCGTATGACAATTTAGAAGTACTTATTCCTAAAACCAAGGTGATTACACCGGTAGTGGTTCCTGATGGGGTACAGCACCAGATTAACGCGGTTTTAGAACGAGATTTCTCGTTGTTTATTCGCAATGATACGGATCGGAATATTGCAACAAAAGTAGAGTTGAGACAGGGTATTCGAGCCCCTGTAGAACAAGGGGATGTTGTTGGGGAATTAATCGTCTATAAAGACCGTCAAGAGTTTGCCCGTCTTAATTTGGTCGCCCAACAAGGAACGGGATTATCCTCATGGCTGCGGCGGCTAATCAATCAAATTATTCGCTTTTTCCAGCGAATTTCGTAGGTGGTAGAATGGGGAAGCTGTCGAATGTATTTGTCCAAAGACGGATTATGGTTATGCTCTTTGTGATTACTATTGCTGCCGCATTACTCTCTTTCCGCTTGGCCTATCTACAGATGTGGCAGAATAGTTTTTTTCAGTCGAAAGCACTAGAACAGAGAATTCAGCGCATTCCTGTAGAAGGGCGGCGGGGAACTATCTTTGATCGTAATGGGATTCCCTTAGCTGTTAGTGTAAGTGCAAATGCAGTGTACGCCGTTCCAGCTCAAGTGAAGGACAAGGAAGCCACTGCTCGGAAAGTCTCAGAGATTCTCAATCTAGACTATGAATTCGTTCTGCAGCGGATAACCAAACGCTCAGCTAGTGAATGGCTTAAGAAAAAGGCAGCAGATGAAGAAGCACGTCAAATTGTCACTCTTAATCTACCAGGTATTGGTGTGGTTGAGAATTCTGAGCGATTCTATCCCTATGGTTCGGTAGCACCACAGGTGTTAGGTTTTGTAGGAATTGATAACCAAGGGTTAGAAGGGATTGAGCTGTATTATGACGACTTCTTACGGGGAAAACGAGGCGAGACGATTTTTGAGAGGGATGCAGTAGGGCATGAAATAGAAAATGGGGTACGGGGATATGTTCCTGGAGCCAAGGGAGGAGATATTGTTCTCACCATTGATTATTTTATCCAGCAGATCGTCCAGCGGGAAGTGGAGCGGGCCGCTAGGGAGACAGGTTCTCGACTTGGTTTGATTATAATTAGTGATCCTATGACTGGTGAAATTCTGGCCAATGCTGTTTACCCCAATTTCGATATAGAGGATTTTCAAAACTATCCAGTGGCGAATCGGAAAAATATCGCAGTTACTGATACATATGAACCAGGGTCAACGTTTAAAGCCGTTACTGCAGCCATAGCTCTACAAGAAGGTGTGGCCACTCTAAACACAGGTTTCTTTGATCCTGGTTACATTAAGGTATCTGGGTGGACCATCAAGTGCTGGAATCGGGGGGGACACGGTTCTCAAAGCTTTACGGAGACAATGCAGAATTCCTGTAATCCATTTTACGCAAAGCTGGGTATTGATTTAGGTGGAGAGCGTTTCTATAAGGGATTAACAGACTTTAACTTAGGTTACAAAATGGGTGTAGATTTTCCAGGTGAAGCACCAGGCACTGTACGTCCTCCATCAGACAGTATTCCCTTAGTGACTTGGGCCAATATGGGCTTTGGTCAAGGTTTAACCGTTACTCCACTACAGCTCTTGGCTGCCTTTGGTGCGATTGCTAACCGCGGTATCTACTCCGTTCCTCATTATGCAAAAGAACTCATAACAGAAGATGGCGTATTTAGGCCAAATATTCCTGAACAGCGTCATGTTATCAGTACAAAGACAGCAGATGTTGTACGAGATGTACTCCGTTCCGCTATTGAACGGGGATCGGGAAAGCGAGCAGATGTAGAGGGATACTTGGTAGCAGGCAAAACAGGCACAGCCCAGCTGGTAGAATTCGGGCGCTATTCCCATTCGAAAACGGTTACTTCCTTTGCAGGGTTTGCTCCATATGATGATCCTGCTATGGCTGGATTGCTGGTCTTGTGGGAACCGCAGGGAGCTTTCTATGGAGGAATTATTGCTGCACCTGTGTTCAGTCGTCTAGCTGCACAGATTCTGCCTTATCTTGGGGTGGAGAAAAGAACCTCTTCACCTTCAAAGACTCGTCAGGTTAAAGTCCCTGATGTGAATGGAATGAGTCTTACAGAGGCCCAATCCTTACTTGAAAAGGGAGGATTTCGAGTGGGGGTAGTGGGGCAAGGATCTAGAATCGTTGGGCAGGTTCCGGCTTCAGCTGCTGAGGTAGATTATGGCACTTTGATTTATATTTACACAGACCTAGACTATCTTGAAGCAACAACTGAAATTCCTAATCCGATTGGTGCCTAGTTTGGTAGTATTGACAATGGGGATTGAGAGGACATATTTCGCACTGGGGGTTACGAGCTCTGCAGATTGCCCGTCCGTGGTAGATCAGCCAATGGTGGGCCTTAATCCACTGGTCTTTGGGGATCACTTTCATGAGCTGTTTTTCTGTCTGCAGTGGATTCTTTGCTTGAGCCAACCCTAGACGATTGGAAACGCGAAAAACATGGGTGTCCACGGCAATAGCTGGAACACCAAAAGCGTTAGCCAATACTACATTAGCTGTCTTTCGTCCTACTCCAGGGAGCTTTTCCAATTCGGTCCGGGTTTGAGGCACTTTTCCATCGTATTCCCTAACCAGTATCTCAGCTGTGGCTACAATATTACGGGCTTTCGTCCGCCATAATCCTACGCTCTTGATGAGCTTTCCCACAGATTCTTCTGATGCTTGCGCCAGGGTGAAGGCGTCTGGATACACTCTAAACAGGTCAGAGGTAATCATGTTCACTTGCTCATCAGTAGATTGTGCCGATAAGATAGTGGCGACTAAAAGCTGAAATGGGGTTTCATGGTTCAGAGCAGTCTTGGCATTGGGATACATGGTTTCTAGCAGGGAGAGAATAGTGTGCATAGTATATCACCTCAGAAATATGGAAGGTTAGAGGGCTGTCCCCGATGGGAACAGCCCCTTTTTTACATCTAGTGATGAAGAAACTGGTCTTCATCACTAATAACTACGTCTTGATCCCGGTATTTTTCCTGACAGCGTCCACATCCTCGACATCCCTGTGTAACCCTTACCAATCCGTCTTCATCAACAATCAGCCCTTGTGGACAGTGGTCATATTCATCAGGAATACTAAACAGACTGGTAATTGTCTCCCTAATGAGCTCTCCGAGAGTTTTAGAAGGTTGTTCTACTCGGAAGTCCTTTAGTGCCTCCCGATAGGAGATGTTCTGTTGAGTTAGCCTGCTCTTGGCTACCTTGTGATACGATGCGTACAAGAAGAGATCTGCTTCTGTTCGTCCGGGAAAATCGTCTAGGAGTCTTTGTTTACGGATAAGGTTGACGACTGGCTTATAGATCTCCTGCTCCCAACTGGCACTGGCTTCCTCAAGGGTCATTTGGTATCCCATTGCTTCCGATTCCTCTTCACGAAAGTCCTCAATTTGAATGAGGAGTTTATCGTACGCGCCCAGCTCTGTAAACTCAATATCTGAAAGGCCAGTTTTTCGCTCAAATGCTGAGCGCTCTCGCCAAATTAGATTGGGCTCACTATCGCTAGGCGGTAGAAATTCAATTACTTCCGCATCAATGAATTTCTGACCAACTTCCTTTGCGACTGAAACACGGTGATTGCCATCTACTACATAGTATTTTTCCCGTACTTTGTACAAAATTACGGGGGGCATAATCTCTCCGCGCTCTACGGCATGTTTAATTCGGCGATAACGATGAATTGTAGACCGGTTCTTAATCCGAAACTGGGCATCAAAATCACGCCAGCGGTTGACCGATCCAACAATGTTATCTACCGGTACAGTGCGCAGGCCTAGGTCGATAGAATCAGTAAGCTGATATTTCTCTTTTGGTGCTGCAAAAGATTCTGCGTTTCCTCTTAGTATCAATCATATTCACACTCCTGGCTACAGCATTATTTATCAATATCCAGGACGTAAAAGCCATAGCCATTGATTACTGTGGTATCATTTACCACGTCAATACGTTTTTGCTTGAGTCCATAGTTAAGATGGGTGTGGCCATGGATGAAATATCTGGGTTTGTATTTGTGAATCATTTTCGAGAACGTTAAGAAACCCTTATGGCATTGGTCTTCTGCATCATGAATTCCAAATGGAGGGGCATGAGTAAGAATGATATCTATCTTGCGACCGAACATGAAACGCCAACGCATTTTCATCCATATCCACCGCATTTGCCGCTCGGTATATTGTACAGCAGTGGGATGGTGGTAGAACATAGAGCCTTCAAATCCAATAATGGTTAATCCTCTATAGTTAACCACTTTACCATGAATGTTTTCGCCCCCTTCAGGTGGGTTAATGTCGTATGAATCATCATGGTTACCTCGTACGTAGAAAAGAGGGGCATTGAAAACAGACATTAAGTATGATAAATACCAGGCGGGAAGGTCGCCCACAGAGAGAATAAGGTCAATCGTTTCCGGGAAGCGGTCTCTCCGAAAATGATCATACAATTGTGGGTCAACAGTGTCACCTACAATCAATAGCTTCAAACTTAGATCCTCCCAACATCTATTCACATCATACATATGAATAGTTCTTTCAACATGGTGATATTTCCTGCAGGGAAACAAGGTTATGAGGTAGAATCATTGATGAGTGCGTTTTCCTCTTGAGCAACTCTCCGTTTTTCCTCTACAGCTGCCATGATTTTTTGTTCTAGGGTAATTCCCCGCAGCCTTTCAATGATATTAGGGGGATAAATCGTGGAGCAATAACGCTGTGGACCTTTATACCAAGTGCCTTTGGGGCCGTCCACTGCTTCAACTTTTGCGTAATCGTCAATGAGGGTGACTCTGATGCCCCAACGTTTGCCAGGGGCAATTTCCAGATATACTGCAGACCGATCTGTTGGTCGACTCCATTTTCCTTGATTAAGTTCCTTAAGCATCATCTCATCCTTTCCATATACATTATTGCATATAATGATTGTTTTTCCTAGTCCGATCTTATTTGGAGGTCTCCATATGTTTACTGTACTGCTGATCACCATGTTGGTTTTATGTCCTATTCTGCCCCAACCTGCTCTTGCAGAAGAGAAAACGGAGATGTATTTTACTACTGCAGAGTGGGCGTACGATGTGAGGGGTCAGGATGATTACGACCCTAATCCGACAGGAGTGTTTGCCCGGGGTGAGCGGGGCTATGCCTATTTAGAACTGGAAGGGTTCGAGGTAGGTGAGGACGATGGACTCTATGTAATTCAATTAGCAGTAGATGTAGTATTACGTACCAAAGGAGGACTTCGCCTTTTTACTCAGAAAAACCTTGTGGAATATGATTTGGCTTATACAGATTCTCCTCCTGATAATTTATGGTTCTACATTTGGGTAGACATTCCACGCTGGGCACCTCGAGTTACCTATTTAGCAGAGGTGGTTGTACGAGACCTGATCAGCGAGGAAACATTGATAGAGGGTAAGGAGATTCGAGTGGAGTGACGATCTCTCGCCATGGGATTATTTGACAATAAATGATTGTGAAAAAGGATACAAGCCTCTTGTGTCGAAATAACTCAAATACTAGGTAATATATGGATAAATCAAGGAGGGGTGAGATGTCTGCTAGAGGACGTAAAAAAGACTCTGGGATTCCCCAAGGGGTCGTATCCCGTCTGCCTGTTTATTACCGCTACTTATTGGAATTAGAGGAACAGGGTGAAACACGAGTTTCTTCAGCCCAACTCGGAGAGGGTTTGGATTTCACAGCAGCCCAAGTTCGTTCCGATTTAAGTTTCTTCGGTTCCTTTGGTCAACAGGGTTATGGTTATAATGTAAGTGATCTGCTTAAGCAGGTGAGAAACATTTTAGGACTCAATCGAGTGTATTCTATGATATTGATTGGTGCCGGAAACCTTGGAAAAGCTATTGCTAGTTACGAAAACTTCAAGCACATGGGTTTCAAGATTCAGGCCATCTTTGACGTGGATACGTTATTACTAGGAAACCATCATGCTGGGTGTGTTATTCAGCCTGTATGGTATCTTGAAGAGTATGTGCAAAAATATCCAACGGACATCGCGATTATTGCCACACCGAGCAGCGCAAGCCAAGAGGTATGCGACATCGTTGTGAGAAATGGAGTAGCTAGTATATGGAATTTCTCCCCAGTTCATCTCAATGTACCAGATCATGTTCTCGTTGAACATATGCATTTGACAGATAGTCTGCTTCGGTTGTCATTTCGTCTAAATGAGAAATGGCGGGCAGAAGAGTCGAGCTGACATGGAGCGTACTCCTGGTACGCTCTTTTTTTATGACCAGATGCAGCTGCACTTCTAGCAAATTTCTTATCGCTAGTCTATGCTGATACAGACTTTAATATTGTCGGGATCTAGAAGTGAAAACACCCAGATACGAATATCTGGGTGTTTTCTACAAAATGGGCTTTGGTTGGTGACTATTTAATTCTCGCTTTGTCCAGTGCATCCCGAACTGCAATGTTAGACATCTGTGTTAAGCCAGTTGCACCTGTAATTGTATCGACAAATCCAGGTGTACTGTTCATAGCAGCTTCTTTATAAGCTTCACGAGCTTGTTCTAATGGCCATCCGTACTCCTCTGGGTCTTGAATAGTATGGTCTGCCAATACTCGTTGTACCGAGTAATCGACAATCTTATCATCTTTGATGGTAACCCAAACCACTTTGTAGTAGCCTCTGCTGGAAACATCAGAACGGCCTAGGAAAGTGCCATCGAAATATGTTTTGTCGTGTTCTTTATTCTCAGCCTTAACTAGAGCTCTTTCTACTGCTTGAATCCATCCATTAGAGCTGTGAGTGGCTCCAGTTACAACGTCAGCTTGAGCTGCTTGATTGGCAACAAACTGCTGACCGAGGGTACGAGCTGCTTCACCAGCAGGTTCCCAAGGATAAGTACTCCAGTCTTTCTCAATGTGTTTGTCGGTGAACTCTCTAAGTGTTACTGCTGCGATTTTGCCATCTTCGATATAAACCTTTGCCGACTGAATGCTCTTTGGACCTGCATCTGACCATCCAACATAGGTTCCATCAACCCAGGTTGCGGCAGCAGATACTGCTGTCAATGATAAGACTAATACTAATGCCATAACAAGAGAACATCTTTTCATTAAAACAACCTCCCGTTTAGTTTAGAGTGTTCTAGTGAATACTTTCACCATTTACCCAAATTAAGAATATCACTTTTGTCAACGATAGTCAATAATATTTAGAAAAAGAGTGTAAGCATTGCCTACACTCGTGGGACTGGTTGGATCTATATGTGCTTTCTTTCTTCTTACTGGATTACAGCTCTATCTAGAGCATCTTGAACGGCAATGTTAAGCATTCCTGTCAAGCCAGTTGCTCCCGAAATAGTATCTACACTGCTGGTGTTGCCTGCAATAGCTTGTTCTACGTAGGCTTCACGAGCTGCTTCAAGTGGATAGTTGTAATCTGCTGGATCGAGGATAGATAAGTCCTCCAGCACTCGCTGTATTTTAATGTCCGTAATTTGATCGTCCTTGATGGTTACCCATACCACCTCATAGTAACCTCTACTAGCTACATCAGAGCGACCGAGAAAGGTTCCATCAAAATACTTATTCCCAGGTTTCTGAGGAGAAGCTTTAACCAGAGCTCGCTCTACAGCTTGAATCCAGCCTTGAGAACTACCGGTGGCACCAGAAATCACATCAATGTCAGCACTTTGGGCCTTTACGAATTCAGCGCCAATTGCTCTAGCGGCTTCACCAAATGGGGGATAGCTGTAGTTTGTCCAATCCTTCTCAACCAAGCGGTCGGTAAACTCCCGTACAATGACAGCTGCGATCTTTCCGTCCTTAATGAAAACTTTTGCATATTGAGTACTCCGTGCGCCTGCATCGGACCATGCTTCATAGGTTCCATCGTTCCATGCAGCAAAGGCTGTAGTACATATGACAAGGACTAGTCCTAGACTAATCAAAAAAGAGGCTCTCTTCATTTCTTGTTATTCCTCCCAAACGTAATTATTGTGTAGACAATCACCAACCGTACCCATTCTAACGGTAGCACAGCCACTGTATGTAGTCAATATCAAAAAAAATAAATTAACCGCCTCAGGGGCGGTTTTATTCCCAGTTAGTCAGTGTAGTTACCATTACAATATCCTGTCCTCTTTTCTTGTTTTCTTCAAATATCTGTTCTAATGCATTCCAGACGTGCTTCGGTGGACCAGATATTGTTGTATTCAGGGATGTGTTTCCGTAGTAGAAATCATAGTCCAAGCCATGTTCATCAAGGAACCGCAGAGAAAGACCTGCTAGCTCACTTGCTGTGTTGTTATGGGCGGGATATAAAGACACCTCTGCTTTGATCATAAAAACCTGCACCTCCTCGCTTTTAGTATTGCCAGAAGGGGCAGGCTTGAATCATTCAACTACCGGTTGGGTACACAAACAATTTGCCCTGGGAAAATCCGGCTTGGATCGGAAATCTGGGGATTTGCTGCGATGAGAGCGTTGAGCGATACTCCGAAACGCTGTGCGATTTTCCACATGGAATCACCTGGTTGAACAGTATATCGGAAGGTTCCAGGTGGACACGTTGTTGGTGGAGGTGGTGCTGTTGTTGGGACACAGACAATCTGCCCAGGGAAAATTAGACTAGGATTAGGGATTTGTGGATTTGCTGCTATGAGAGCGTTTAAGGACACTCCAAAGCGCTGTGCAATTCTCCACATGGAATCACCTGGTTGAACAGTATAACGGAACGTTCCCGGTGGGCATGTTGTTGGTGGAGGTGGTGCTGTTGTTGGAACACATACGATCTGTCCTGGGAAAATCAAACTGGGGTCGGGAATTTGGGGATTGGCTGCAATGAGGGCGTTAAGGGATACTCCAAAACGTTGGGCAATAGTAAACATGGAGTCACCAGGCTGAACTGTATAGCTGAATGTTCCAGGTGGGCATGTGGGTGGTGCTGTCGTTGGGACGCACACGATCTGTCCAGGGAAAATCACATTAGGATTGGGAATCTGGGGATTTGCTGCAATGAGGGCATCAAGGGATACTCCAAAACGCTGAGCAATAGTAAACATGGAGTCACCAGGTTGAACTGTATAGCTGAATGTTCCAGGTGGGCATTGGGTTGGTTGTTGTCCAGGAATGCAAACAGTTTGCCCTGGGAAGATTCGGCTTGGATCGGGAATCTGTGGATTGGCGGCCACTAGTGCATCAAGGCTCACTCCAAATTGTCTAGCTATGGTAAAAAAGGTATCACCTTCACGCACCGTATAAGGTGTAGTATTTGGTCCGCATACTGTCTGTGCTTCCGATTGAACGCTCAGCGGTTCTGGTTTGACTTGCTCAATGAGCTTATCATTATCTTTCAAAGTGCAATCCTCCTTTGCCTAACAATACCGTGGTATCACGGTTCATAACAGAATATGAAGTTAGGGTAGGATTGGTGACTTAGTTGCACAATGAGGGTTGACTTTCAAAGAAACATATGCTAAAGTATGATTAGTGTTCCTCGGTAGCTCAATGGCAGAGCATTCGGCTGTTAACCGAAGGGTTGTTGGTTCGAGTCCAACCCGGGGAGCCATCATGAGAACGACCAGCTAACTGCTGGTCGTTTTCTTTATATGGTGCGCTATACATGAGGTGTAACTTGGCGGTGAAAGTCCTGCCTACCTGATTGTCTCTTCGAGGACAGAAAGCTCCGTAATAGGAGCTAAACAGCCCATATGAGAACAGACTAAGGCTTCAGTATGGGGGCTTGCGTTATTTTCTACCACTCTGAGGATGGTGTGAGGAAGATAATATTCGGTAACGAGTTGAATCATTTGATGGAATGTCGGATCTGAAGAAGAACCGGCTATTTTTATCTCTGAAAGGGGATAAGAAGCGTAATCAAGGGCTAGTAAGAACATACTGTAACCCATAGGATTTTCTTTTGCAGTGACTCCCATCACTTTCAGAAGATCCTCTGCTGCAGTCCGCCAATTTTCATTTGGCAGATAGTTATGGAGACGCAACAAGTTCCACGCCATTATAGAGTTTCCCGAGGGAAGTGCCCCATCATAAAACTCTTTCGGTCGAACTAGTAAATCGGAATGATCCTTTTCTGTAAAGAAAAACCCAGGACAATTAGGGTCAGAGAAAAGCTCTAACACTAATTTCCCTAGATCATTGGCTTTTGTAAGATAGACTTCGTTAAATGTAGCCTCGTATAATTCAATAAGACCCCATATGAGAAAGGCGTAATCGTTTATAAAGCCGGCTACAGCCGGTGCGTTTCTGTATCTGGCAAAAAGTCTTCCTCTTTCGTCTTGGAGATTTGCGAAGACAAATTGTATACTTTTTTCAGCGGCCTCAAGATAGGTCCCGTTTCTTAAGATGCGTGCTCCTTTAGCTAATGCTCCAATCATCAAACCATTCCAGCTTGTAAGTATCTTATCGTCTCGAAAAGGGTGGGGACGTTTCTCTCGTACTTGAAAGAGCTTCTTGCGAAGTTCCTCTATCTCATGTTCGTTGATTTCTGTTTGTTTGGGAGTTTCGATTAAGTTTGGGATATTGGTCCCTTGGAAATTCCCGTTCCTGGAAATGTTATAAATTCTGCAGAATAATGACCCAAGCTTTTCTCCAAGAACTTGGAGTACTTCTTGGTAGTCCCATTGATAGAATTTCCCTTCGACTCCTTCCGAGTCTGCATCTTGGGCAGAGTAAAACCCTCCTACGGGATGCTGCATATCTCTTAGTACATAGCTGAATACACTTTCTGCGATTTTTCTGTAGTTCTCATTTTTAAAGGCTTGATAAGCTTCAAGATAAGCCATACTCAACAAAGCATTGTCATAGAGCATTTTTTCAAAATGAGGGACCAACCATTGATTATCGGTTGAGTAGCGGCAGAACCCAAAACCGATATGGTCGAATATTCCTCCACGATACATGCTTTCCAATGTTGTTTCAATCATGGTCTGGAGAGCTGGCTCTTTTTTACGAGCCCAAATTCTTAATAGGAACAGAATATAATGGGGAGTAGGAAATTTTGGAGCGCTACCGAAGCCACCATAATGGGGGTCAAAAGCGTTCCTGAAATCTTGTAATGCTGTATCAATAATAGCTTTATCTAAATTAGAAGCGGATGAATAGGGAAGGGGTCTGTTTAAGTGGGCAGTGATACGCAGACCTATTCTCTCTAGGTCTGAAGGACTATTGTACCACTTGTCTGCAGCCATTCTTAGAATGCTTTTTAGACCAGGACGTCCGTTTTGATCCGTAGGCGGAAAATAAGTCCCCACAAAGAAGGGTTTTCCTTGTGGGGTACAAATTACAGTCAAGGGCCATCCGCCGTATCCATTCATGGCTTGGCAGGCCGCCATATAAACGTGATCAATATCGGGTCTTTCTTCTCTATCCACTTTGATGGAAATGAAGTGATCGTTCAATATTTCGGCTATCTCTTGGTTTTCAAAAGACTCTTCTGCCATTACATGACACCAGTGACAAGTGCTGTAGCCGATACTGAGAAAGATAGGGCAGTTCCGTTGGGAAGCCATTTCAAATGCTTCGCTGCTCCATGGATACCAGTGGATAGGATTGGCTGCATGCTTCAGTAAATAGGGTGAGTCTTGATTTCCTAATCGATTCATTTAGTTTCCACCTCTCTTACATTAGGTTATCCAAGAGAGGTGAGATAATATGCTGCGGTTACATAGTCCGCTTGGGTATGACAGCCCAACAAATAATGTATGCCAATAATCCAGTCCCATAGGCAAAGACGGCAATGAGCCATATGAGTCGAACAATGGTAGGATCAATATTGAAATACTCCGCTATTCCACCGCAGACACCAGCTAGTTTCTTGTTAGTTGAAGAAAGATAGAGCCTCTTAGACATTAGATTTCCTCCTTGTGGTAAATTTCAGGATTAACGAGATTCTGGGGACGCCTGCTTTCCAATACAGCTAGGACGTCATTGACAACCATATCTACCATGCGAAAGCGAGTTTCCATACCAGCACTGGCAATATGGGGAGTAAGAACAACATTAGGCAATTCGCTTAGACCTGGGTGTAAGGCTGGCTCGTTTTCGAATACATCGAGACCAGCGCCATATATTACACCATTTTTGAGGGCGTGGACTAAAGCCCTCTCATCTACAACAGGACCACGAGCTGTGTTAACTAGTACTGCAGTTGGTTTCATCAGCTCCAGTTCTCTTTCCCCAATCAAGTGCTTTGTTTCAGGGGTGAGGGGGCAGTGGAGTGAGACAAAGTCGGAATTGGTAAGAAGGGTGTCTAGATTTACATAACGTATACTGCACTCCTTCTCAATGGACTCTGGAAGCCGCGTTCTGTTGTGATATAGAACAGGCATCCCGAAGCCCACAGCTCTTTTGGCTACAGCCTGACCAATTCGGCCTGCTCCAACAATTCCTAATGTTTTGCCATAGACTTCTGCACCTAAGAGTAATTCAGGCTCCCAGCCTTTAAATTGACCTGTTCTTGTAAGATGATCTCCCTCAACGACTCGGCGGGCAGTACTCATTAAGAGAGCCCACGCTAGGTCAGCGGTGGCGTTTGTTAATACATCGGGGGTGTTAACCACCTTTATGCCCCGGCTTGTAGCAGCATCAACATGGATGTTATTAAAGCCAACAGCATAGTTTGCAATTACCTGCAGGCGGTTTCCTGCCTTAATTACATCCTCGTCTACAGGATCAGAAAGCATTGTAATGATTGCATCCTGATCCTTAACGGCAGTTAAGAGTTCTTCTTTAGAAATATTCTGATCAGGTGGGTAAACTGTCACATTACAGCTGGACTTCAGCTTATCCAGACCTTTCCCCGGAAGCTGTCTGGAAACAAAAACATTAAACAAGCTGTCACTTCCCTTACTATAGAGATTGAATTAGATTTCGAGGTATTTATTGAATGTCCTTTTAAGAGACTAGGACCAGAGGGATTCTAAGATGGACTTCACTCGTTTATATAACAGGTATGTGAAGATAGAACTCAATAGTCCCTTTACTAGATTGAATGGTGTAGATATTTTAAGAATGAAGCCTGGTACTATTTCCTTGGGAATGCCCCAAATTGGCAGAACTATGTAATTGGTAGGAATCATGATTAATGTCATAGCTAGAGAACCTAGGAATAGTGCCACAATAGCACCGCGGCGTGTTCGAGCTTTTTGATAATACAAGGAAGCAAAGAAGACGAAACTACCAGATGCCATAAAGTTTTGAAAGGCGCCAATGGGACCTTCCGCGCCCTTGATCAGCAAAAAGAAAAAGGCCTTCATGAAAACCATAATAATACCTGGCAGCGGCCCAAACCAGAACCCTCCAATTAGAAGGGGGATGTCGCTTGGATCGTATTTCAGAAACGGCGCTGATGGAAATAGGGGAATTTGAACTATAACCATGAGAATAGTTGCTGCCGTTACAAGGACGGCCATATTAACGAGCTGGCGAGTTTCCGTCTGCATGAAAAATGCCTCCATTCTATATGCTATCTTTAGAATATTGAACATCCCTCATTTTGTCAATTTCTAGTCAAAAGGCTAGAAGGGTTTCTGTGAGTAGTCGTTGAACTATTTGATAGCGACACTCTGGAGGGATTATCTTGGCCGAAGTTTTCGTGCTTGCCAATCAAAAGGGAGGAGTTGGGAAAACTACTTCCACGTACAACTTAGGTGTAGCATTGGCTGATATAGGTCAGAAAGTCTTATTGGTTGATATGGATCCACAGGGTGGCCTAACGTTTTGCGCTGGGTTTGAACCAGAGGATTTGGAAAAGACCATCTACCATTGTCTTTTGCGAAACACTCCAGCACAAGAAGTGGTGGTTTCTAATGCCTTTGGTATTCATCTTATACCAGCGAATATCGATTTATCGATTGCTGAGTTTCAATTGATTAATGCACCTGCACGAGAACGTCGAGTAACAAAAATTGTCAATGAAGTGCGTGATGAGTATGATTTTATCCTGATTGACAGCCAACCTTCTCTCGGTTTGCTGACCCTGAATGCTTTAGCCGCGGCGGATCAAGTCATTATCCCCGTTTCATGTGAGTATCTCAGTGTACGGGGGACAACTGCTTTACTGAAACTAATAGCTAAAGTTAGGGGTCAACTAAACAGTAAGCTGGTTGTGGCAGGTCTGCTGCCCACCATGTTCGATAGTCGAACATTACACGGGCGAAGGATCCTGAAACTTCTGGAGGAGGAGTTTCCAGATCTTCACCTGTATCCACATATTGTTGCTCGCAGTATTCGATTTGCAGAGACCGCAGCCGATCGAGTTCCTATTTTTGAGGCAAAAATACAAGTGCCTGGGGCTCTTGCGTATCGTGAGTTAGCTCGGGAACTGGTAAAATCAAAGTAAATATCAGCACCAGATCTTAGGGAGGAAGAAATGATGAGTAAAGTAAGGGTGCGGTTTGCACCAAGCCCAACGGGATATCTGCACGTAGGTGGGGCCCGCACCGCTCTATTTAACTGGCTGTTTGCTCGCCATCACGAGGGAGATTTTGTCTTACGTATTGAGGATACGGATTTAGCTCGTTCCACTGACGAAGCAACGCAGGTTATTTTAGATGCGATGCGGTTTTTAGGTTTGGATTGGGATGAAGGTCCTGGAAAAGGCGGTGACTACGGTCCTTATTATCAAAGTGAGAGATTAGATATATATAAAGAATATGTGGAAAAACTTATATCCATTGATCGGGCTTATGAGTGTTTCTGTACACCAGAAGAGTTAGAACAGAAGCGCAAGGAGCAGATGAAGCAGGGTTTGGCCACTCGCTACGATGGACGATGTGCCCATTTAACAGAAGAAGAAAAGGCACAGTTCCGGGCGGAGGGGCGTAAGCCTGTCGTTCGCTTTCGGGCAGAGCAGGAAGGGGCAACGGACGTACTTGATATGATTCGCGGCAGTGTCCGTTTTGAAAACACCCAGATCGATGACTTTGTTATTTACAAATCAGATGGAATGCCCACATATAATTTTGCTGTCGTAATCGATGATGCTTTGATGGGAATTACCCATGTTATTCGAGGAGAAGATCATCTTTCGAATACACCAAAGCAGATTCAGATTTACGAAGCATTAGGCTTTTCAGTTCCCAAATTTGCCCATATACCCATGATTCTTGGACCTGATAAGTCGCTGTTGAGTAAGCGCCATGGAGCTACGTCCGTTATGCAGTTTCATGATGAGGGATACCTTGCAGAGGCTATGGTCAATTACTTGTCTCTGTTAGGTTGGGGATATGATGATTCTCAGACAATTTTCTCGAAATCAGAGCTGATTGAGAAGTTCTCTCTCGAACGAGTATCAAAGAATCCTGCTGTATTTGATTTGAAGAAACTGGAATGGATGAATGGTGTCTATATCCGTGAGCTTTCTCTTGAAGAGTTTTACGATCGGGCTCTGCCATTCCTGCAAGAAGCTGGGTTTTTGCCTGCCGAACCAAGTGCAGCAGAACGGGATTACGTTTTGCGTATTCTGAAAGAGCTTCAGAGTAGAGTGAAATTAGTAAGCGATGTTGTGGAAATGGCTGAGTACTTCTTTATTGACGATTATGAGTATAATGAGAAGGCTGTTCGAAAGGTTTTATCCAAGCCTCAAGCAGCTGATATTCTCCGTTTTGCCCTTGATGCTATTTCATCAGCTCCTGATCTCAGTGAAGAGAACTTAAAACCACTATTTGTGCAGGGACAGGAAAAGTTCGGGGTAAAAATGGGTGAAATAATCCAGCCAATTCGAGTAGCTGTGACTGGTACTAATGTGAGCCCTGGCATATATGAGGTTTTGGAGCTTCTTGGACAGGAAAGAAGCAGAGAACGCATTCAGCGTACTTTAGAAATGTTGAGTGACATGAATTAAGGGGAAGGTGGTTGAGTGAAAGCTAGAGTACAGTGGAATGGTAGGATGGGCTTTGTGGGAGTCTCTGGAACCAATCATGCTGTTGTAATGGATGCGTCACCAGAAAACGGGGGAGACGGAGCTGCTGCCAGTCCTATGGAAATGGTTTTAATGGGGCTGGCTGGCTGTTCGGGAATGGATGTAGTTAGTATTCTTCGTAAGAAACGGATTAATCTGTGGACCATGGATATTGTGCTTCATGCAGAGCGGGCAGATGATCATCCTCGCGTGTTTAACAATGTTGAGGTAACCTTTATCTTTAAAGGTGAAAATCTGAAAGATAAACCGTTAGAGGACGCTGTGAGGCTGTCTATGGAGAAATATTGTTCGGTCGCTGGGATGATTAATAAGACTGCTGAGATAACTTGGAGCATAAAGATTCAGGAATAAATCGATTTTGCCCTTGTCTTTTTCCTGATGATGTGGTATATTAAATCATGTTGCTGGGGGATCGTCTAATGGCAGGACGGATGACTCTGACTCATCTAGTCTAGGTTCGAATCCTAGTCCCCCAGCCATATAAAGGCTCCCATCGTCTAGAGGCCTAGGACATCGCCCTCTCACGGCGAAGACAGGGGTTCGAATCCCCTTGGGAGTACCAATATGTGATTGTATACCTCATCCTACAGCGGTGAGGTTTTTTTATGTCAATAGGAGGGATGGAATGGCAAGGCTCTATACTAAGAAAGGCGATAAGGGTTGGACAGAGCTAGCTGATGGAACCTCAGTGGCCAAAACGGATCTGCGGGTACAGGCGTATGGAACAGTAGACGAGCTATCTAGTTTCATTGGCTTAGCCGCGGCTGAATCCTGTCCTAAACAGGTTCTCTCTACCTTGTATTGGATTCAGGAGCGATTGTTTGTGGTTGGTGTCATTTTAGCCCATCCCAAGATGAGTGTGCCGCAGGGGATTTCTCAACTTACAATATCAGATGTTAAGGTCCTAGAAGACGAAATTGATCGATTTGAATCTTCTCTACCGGCATTAACTAGTTTTATTGTTCCAGGTGGTACTAAAGGTGCAGCATTACTTCACTGTGCCCGCAGTATCTGTCGACGGGCCGAGAGAGAGATCTGCCGCCTAGAGCCCCTTAAGTCAGGTCAAGGAGAAGTCATATTACAGTTCCTTAATCGACTAAGTGATTATTTATTTGCAGCGGCCCGCCTTATTAATCACCTGGACGGTTTGGGAGATCGGTTGGTAAAAGCATAATCTGAATCAAGGATTTCATAGTAGATCTTTAAAGTACTGTCAGCCATTAGAGAACTGTCAAGGTTCTCAATGGCGTAATTTCTGCCCCACGTCTGGAGTTTTTCTAGGCGGCTGGGCGATGTAAGGAGACGTTTAAGGTCTCTTTTTAGGCGGTCAAAGGAATAACGACCAATGTTTCCGCTGAAATCGAAATCTTTCCTTGTAATTAGCGATGGGGAGATGATGCCATCATAGGCTCTCTGCATCAAAAGGACAGCATTGCTACAGCTCAGAGCTTCCCTGGCCGTTCTTCCACAAGCTACTACAATTCCAGACTGCTGCAGGTAGGGCACTAAATTTACCTGCCATGGTGTAAACCTAGTGTTTTCAATATTTGGGTCCCAGTCAGCGATGACCGATAGGGGAAGACCAAACTCATTCTGAAGCAGTAGTGCAAGTTTCCTTAAGGGTCGGAGCCGTCCCCGATCCATGCGGCCCACATAAAGTATGCTGCTGCGGGGTTTGCTTGGAAAAATTGGAGGAACAAAATGGGTTGTGTCAATACCGTTCGGTATAATTGCGACATTAGGAGAAATGGACATTATCTCCTCTGCAACTCGGGCTCCAATTGCAATGATACCATTGGCTGATTGAAGATCTAAGGTGTATTTTGGATGGCTGAACCCAAGTCCATGACAAGTAAGTACATAAGGAATGCCTAATCTATCAGCTAACTGCCTTGCCTTCGGAAACAGAGTAGAACTGTGGCAGTGAATGATTTCAGGCTTAAATCTGCTTAGAAACTGCGAGGACCGGGACAACCTTTCCCGTTGGGAAAAGGGAATGCCCCACGATTTTAAGAGAGGGGCATAGTAGGTAAAGAATAGACGAGAATGGATTTGTCCAAAACTAATGTGAACTTCATGTTGTGTCATAGTGAGCTGTTTGGCCAATTCTAGGACGTGGGTTGTTTGACCACTGAGAAAAAAGTCAGATAGGAAGAGAATTTTCATAATGAAGTGAACCTCCGTTTTTTCGACTGTAATTAATCTATGCGCATTGATGGTAAATTGCCAGCTTTTCGCTGATTGGCAAAGGAGTGTTGGTGTGGAAATCACAATGATAATTGGATTGCTTGGTGGGTTAGGGTTATTCTTATTTGGAATGCAGATAATGGCAGAAGGGCTTCAAAAAGCTGCAGGTGAACGTCTGCGCAGCATCTTGGAATTGTTTACATCAAGACCAATCACTGCAGTGTTCACCGGTGCTGTGGCTACAATGCTGCTTCAATCTAGTTCAACTACAACAGTAATGGTTGTTGGATTTGTCAATTCAGGTTTGATGACTCTCTCACAAGCAGTAGGGACCATAATGGGTGCGAATATCGGTACGACGATTACAGCACAAGTTGTATCATTCGATATATATGCCCTTGCCCTACCGTTAATTGCATTAGGATCGGGTTTAAATTTTTTCGGTAAGAGGAAAAAAATGCGCCGTTATGTGGGAACTGGGATGTTAGGCTTTGGACTGCTGTTATTAGGTCTGTCAACAATGAGCAGTGCGGTGTATCCTTTACGAAGCTATGAACCATTTCTTAATGCATTAATTTATCTAGGTGAAAGGCCATTCTTAGGAATTTTGGCTGGGATGCTGTTTACAGTGTTAGTTCAAAGCTCTAGTGCTACAACAGGATTGGTTATTGCCTTTTCTCTGCAGGGAGTTATCTCTCTTTCCGCAGGCCTAGTCTTAATTGTCGGGGCCAATCTCGGTACTTGTGTTACAGCGTTATTGGCCGCATTAGGGGCATCGGTTACAGCAAAGCGAGCTGCTCTTTCTCACGTTTTATTTAATGCTTTTGGGGTTCTTCTGTTTCTTGTCTTTAGAGCTCCCTTTACCCGTTTGGTAGCGTTAACTGGAACTTCTATTACACGCCAAATTGCCAACGCTCATACTTTTTTTAACGTAATCAATACCCTAATATTGTTTCCCTTTATAGAGCCATTTGTTCGTCTAGTCACTGCACTTGTACCAGGGCAGGATCTAGTGATAGAGCGCCGGCCTAAGTATCTTGACCGACGTGTGGTTCGCTCTCCTGCAGCTTTACTTGGGGCTAGTAAAGAAACAATCCGCATGGCCGAAATCGCCATTGAGATGGTGGAAGACGCAGTAGATTCCTTTATCAGTGGTGACCTTGATCTAATTCCTCCCATTGAACAGAGAGAAGAAGTGGTCAATGACTTAGAAAAAGCTATTACTGCCTATCTGGCAGAGGCAAGTCAAGAGCCCATGAACCATAATCAAGCTCGCCAATTAACCAATCTAATGCATATAGTAAATGACGTTGAACGATTGGGAGATCATGCGATCAACATTGCCGATTTAGCTGTTGAGCGAAGTGACCATGACCTAACCATGAGCGAGGAAGCGGCTGAAGATTTGCTGGTTATGTGCCGCACTGTAGTACGTATTTGTCAAGAAGCGATCAGTGCCCTTAAATATAATAATGTTCGCCAGGCCATTCGCCTTACAGAAGAAGACGACCTTGTAGACGAGATGGAAAAGCGTTATCGAATCAATCATATTCAGCGCCTTAATGAAGGACGCTGTCATCCTGAGTCCGGTGTTCTGTTTTTGGATGTTGTTAGTAACTTAGAGCGGGTGGGAGACCACGCAAACAACATTGCACAAGCTGTGGCAGGAACAGCATTTCCCCAAGATTATTAGATAAAAAAGAAGAGACGCCTTGTAGGCATCTCTATATCCAATGCACACTTATTAGTCCTATGCCAGTTTCTAAGTGCATTTCCAGATAGGGTAGAGTGGGGGAGAAATTGGGAGAGGTATAGACATCTTGTTCCCGTTTAAACCCTTCTTTTTCCAGTTTTCTTAGAAAAAAGGGTGTCTGGGAGGTAATTCGCAGATTAATGTCGGTAGGAATATAGAGGGTTAAGTGGCTTATTCCTGTGCGAAATTCAATTTCTTGGTTTTTTCCGCTGTTTTTAAGATTCAGTGTTAAGTGACTAATGCCGCTATCGACTTTTAGTTTGTTCCATTGAATATCTGTAAGGTCCAGCACACCTGAAACAATACCCATAGTGAAGGAGAAATCCCATTGTTCTGCTGAACTTATAGAAATATCTATGGGTTGAGAAACGAAGGCATTGAGGTTGTTTGGGAATCTGCGGCTGGATGAACGCTGTAGGGTGAACAAATTGCCCTGTCCAATACTGGGCACCTGGTTGGCAGTAATTAGATTACTGTGGCTGGTGACTTTCACGGTCCCGCCAGGCAGTGCTGCATCTGATTTTAAGTCAATGTTTCCCATGGGAATATCCCTAATGTTCAGCAAAGCAGTAGGTTTTAAGGAATCGGCCTGAATGAGCTGAGATTTATATTCACCCCACCATTGACGGGTAAAATTCGCTGGGCTATAGCCGGAAAAGGCTGCAGTGATAGTTAGGATGAGAACTAGCGGCGCCAATAAAGCCAGCACTCCTCGGGGAAATAGGAGTCGGAGGCCGGCAATTACAAATAAGATGGGCCAGAAAGATAGTAAGTTCCACCAGGGAATAGATGGGGTTATTCCTAAGCTCGCGCTCAGTAACAAGAGACCTATGATAACTAAGAAGGTTCCGTTGGTGAGATGTCTACTGTTCACTTGTCTTCACCAAATCCTCGAATAATTAATCCCACGCCAGCCACGATGAGAGCGATGGGTAGAACAATGTTCCACCGCAACGTGGGCAGGAGGATCTTCACAAGCAGCAGCCCTCCTACAATGATCAAAATGATCCCCAACGTTTTGCCCGAATCTCCATGTTCTTGTGTTTCTACAGTGGATTGGGGATTCCGCAATCTGTCAATGGAATGGCGAATTGTTTCTGCCACGTCCTGTGCTGCTTCACCACCGGCTTCAGCTAATGATTTGGCAGCCTTCTTAAGATCGTCGATAGCTTCTTGTTCTGTCTCTGTGGTTGGTTCTGACTTGTAAATAGGTCTTTCTGGAATCAGGATCATGCCCGCAATGTAGAGAACGATACCTACACCGCCAACTGATGTTAATACAAAGATTAGGCGGATTAATGTAGGATCAACATCGAAGTATTCACCGATCCCACCAGCTACACCCGCAATCATCTTATTTCTAGAGAGATAGAGACGTTTTCCGCTCATACTCACACCTTCTTCCTGTTATTAGTTTAGGCTCTAACTGTTGGAAATAGTATTCAACAAGGAAAATTAAAGTCCTTGTCTGAAAGACCTTAGTTAGATTGCCCTCAGGATAACTGCAGGAACTGCGAACTATTTGAATGCTGCAGGAGTTAGGCGCGTTTGTGATGAAATTACAAACAGAGCACCTCTGTTTCTGGGACAGAATAGGGGTTTTCAGCAATGGATATGGTAAAAATGAGGAGGATTAAGGATGGATGTTTCCGATGATACCCGAATGTTTTCGGCTGTAGATAATGAGCAAGTCAATATTTCAGAAACACTAAGAGCTGTCTGTAAAGCGTTAGAAGAAAAAGGTTATGAGCCTCTCGATCAGATCGTAGGCTATCTTGTATCAGGTGATCCTTCATATATAACGTCTCACGGGAATGCAAGACAGATGTTGCAGAGAATTGAGCGCAATGATCTCCTTGAGGAAATGGTTGGTTATTACATAAAAGAACACGGTTCAGGCGCGGGGGTGTAGGAAAGAATGGCTCGTTTGATTATAAATGGTGGGCGACCTTTAGAGGGAACCATTCATATTAGTGGTGCAAAAAATAGTGCTTTAGCCATTATTGTGGCCGCGGCGTTGGCTACAGAGGGTGAAAGTGTGCTTGAAAACATCCCCCGGGGGACTGATATTGGCACAATATGTTTAATACTGCGCAATTTAGGGGTGGAGATCTGGTTTGATGACAAAGGTCTTCTTCATGTTAAGGGTCAAACGCTGAATAAGTTTCAGGCCCCTTATGACTTAGTGCGCAAGATGAGGGCTTCGTTTTACTGTGCGGGTCTTCTATTAGCTAGATTAGGGCGGGCTGAGGTACCTCTCCCAGGTGGGTGCGCTATTGGATCACGTCCTGTAGATTATCATATTCGTGGATTTACCCAAATGGGTGCAGAAGTATCCATTGAGCATGGGTTTATGAAAGCGGTGGCGAAACGCCTCCAAGGGACTCAGATTTACATTAATCGAGCCAGTGTAGGTACGACCATTAACCTTATGATAGCGGCTTCATTAGCTGAGGGAACGACTACGCTGGAGAATGCAGCTAAGGAGCCGGAGGTTGTGGACCTGGCCATTTTCCTTAATGGAATGGGTGCCAAAATTCGCGGTGCAGGTACCGACGTAATTCGGATCGAAGGAGTCGACCAACTGCGGGGGATTGAGTACGCGATTATTCCAGATCGTATTGAAGCAGGTACATTCATGTGTGCGACCGCCATTACTGGTGGGGATGTGGTGTTGAAAAACGTTGTAGCAGAACACTTACGGGTCCCCATTGTCAAGATGGAAGAAGCGGGTATAATCGTGGAAAAAGGCATAAACGAGCTTCGGGTTCGTGCACCAGAGCGTTTAAAAGCTATCGATGTGGAGACAACGCCTTATCCAGGATTCCCAACTGATCTACAGCAGCCCTTGGTTGCTTGTATGTGTGTAGCAGAAGGAACGAGTGTTGTTCGGGAAACGATATTTGACCGATTTCGATATGTTGATGAACTCCGGAGGATGGGTGCTGATATTAAAACAGAACGAGAAACAGCTATTATTCGGGGAGTATCACAACTAACGGGTGCACCAGTAGAAATAACCGATCTGCGAGCAGGAGCAGCTTTGGCCATTGCAGCCCTTGCTGCCCAAGGTGAAACAGAACTCTATGGTGTGGATATTCTCGACAGAGGGTACGAACACTTTGAAACAAAGCTGCGGGCATTAGGAGCAGACGTACGCCGAGAGGTAACAGCTGAAGGCAGTGATCTTTTTGAACAGGGTTATCCAATAGAAGTATAGTTGTTAAGAGGGCTTACACAGCCCTCTTGTTTTTTGCTTCTCTTCTACGAGCGACAGGATTTCTTCAGATCATGAGAGAAGGATATATCAGTTGTACGGAAGGAGAGAGGACACTGTCAGTTCATCTACACATTCATAGTGATTATTCTTTGTTGGAATCCTGCGTTTCCTTTCAAGACCTTGTACTGCGAGCGAAAGAGATAGGTATCCAAGCTCTAGCTCTCACCGATCACAATACTACAGCCGGTCATGTAGAATTTGACCGTGCCTGTCGCGCTCATGATATGAAACCTATATTTGGGTTAGAACTGGATATAGTATACCCAGCACAGTTTAGTAAAGATCCTAAAGGGGATGTGACTCGCCTTGTATTTCTTGCAGAGAATGACGAGGGCTACAAGAATCTACTGCGATTGGCTTCAGAGTCCATACCTGTACCTCTTGATTCCATAAAGGCTTTTTCTTCAGGAATTATAGTGTTAGGGGGAGGAAGATTAGGGCAGCTGCAGAGACTACTTGAAGTAGGTATGCGAACAGCAGCTCACGCCTTAAACGACTGGTTTGCGGAAATGTTTGGAACGAGCTGGTATATTCAATTAGATGTTCTTGACTATAAACTGCTGGTTGAAGAATTTTCAGATGGGCCCTTTGCCGCGGCTCAATATGTGCGGTATCTCCATCCAGAAGACCATTTGGTAGTCCAAGCCCTTCAGGCCATCAAGCATCGAGGGAGAATTAGCGATTTCCCCGTTTCTGAAAAACCCCTTCTCTCGTGGGCCGAAATGGAGGATATCTTTAGTCGTATTCCTCAAGCTTTAGACAACAGCAGAACTATTGGGGAGCGCTGTCAGGTTCATCTCCCGCAGCATGTAGGACTTCCAAAACTGCCCCAGCCTGTTGATATAGATACATTAGTTTGGCAGGGCGCGAGTAAGCGCTATAAAGAGATGACGCCTGAGATTCGTGGAAGGCTTGCTGCAGAACTGCAGGTCATTAAGGAAATGGGTTTCGCCGATTATTTTCTTATAGTGGCCGACATTGTAGATTTTGCAAAAAGACAGAATATCCCAGTTGGCCCTGGGCGGGGGAGTGCTGCCAGCAGTGCAGTGGCATATTGTTTAGGTATTACCGACGTAGACCCAATTGCTTGGGGACTGGTTTTTGAGCGATTCTTGAATAAGGAACGGCAGAATTTACCTGACATAGACTTGGATTTTTGCTATGTAAGGCGAAGTGAAGTAATCGATTACGTAACTAAGCGCTTTGGTAGGGAGCATGTGGCCCTTATTGGAACATATGGAACGTTTGGGGAACGTTCTGCCAGTCAGGAAGTTCGTAAGATTTTACAGTTAGAACCAGGCCAGACATCAAATGAATTTGAGTTTCTCTCAAGAAGAATCAGAGGGCTGAAGAGGAATCGATCGACCCATGCAGCAGGTGTTGTCATTACAAATGAGCCCATGACGAATTTTTCCGCTGTTTATCTTGACCGGGATGTACCTGTTACTCATTTGGATATGTACAGTCTGCAGGAATTAGGTGTACTAAAGATTGATCTCCTTGGACTTCGTACATTGACCCAGTTAAGGGAAATGGAGGTAGCTGTCCAAGAAAAGGATCCCAGCTTCTCTTTAGAGACAATTCCTCTAGATGACGATAAGACCTTTAGTTTATTAGCTGGTGGGCGGAGTTTAGGCGTTTTTCAGCTGGAAAGTGATCTTTATCAAGATCTGCTGCGTGCTTTGGTCCCTAAGTCCTTTCAAGATATAGCAGCCTTATTAGCCCTAGGCAGGCCTGGTCCCCTAAGTCGATTTCCTGAATACCTTAGGCTGCGGAATAACCCAGAGAAGGTTCGTCCTCTTCATCCAATGGTAGAAGACGTTCTTAGGGAAACATATGGTTTAATTGTCTATCAAGAACAGATCATTCAAGTTGCCCATCGTTTAGGACGTTTGTCTTTAGGTCAGGCAGATCTTCTGCGGACCGCCTTAGGGAAAAAGGACCAAGCGACCGTTAGGAGCTTAAAGGAACAGTTTGTTCGAGGTGCCCAGAGCAACGGCCTAACCAAGCAAGAAGGGGAGCAGCTGTTTCGAGATATTGCTGACTCAGCTGGTTATGCTTTTAATAAGGCTCATAGTGTGAGCTATGCTCTATTGACTTGGCGCACGGCGTATCTGAAGGCACACCACCCTTTAGAGTTCTTTCTAACCCTCCTAAACAATGTAACATCTATCGATACAATTCGGGAGTACCTTCTCGATTGTCAAGGATTAGGTATTGAGATCTTGCCGCCAGACGTTCGTTACTCAGAAGTAGACTGCTCTATAGAAGGGGATAGTCTTCGAGTAGGTTTGGGCAGTATTAAGTATCTGAGTTCACATGTTGTGAAACCGATTGTACTGAACAGATATTCAGGTTTATATGGGAGTTTTGCTCAGTTTCGAAAGGGTGTATCTCTACCGGAGAATGTGTTAGAGACTTTAGTGTACGCAGGTGCCTGTGATGGGATCGAATCGCGCAGTGACTGCCTCCGGGCTTTAGGTATTGAACCACCAGGTGATTTAGATTTATTAAGGCGTGAACGGGAACTTGTTGGTATTTATCTTCGGAGTCATCCAGCTCAACGATTCTTACCTTTTGTCCGTCATATTCAGGGAGAATCTGATAGTATTGTTGGTGAAGTAGATTCTGTTAAATTCCAAAGAGGTCAGCTGTGTGGAAAATTGGATACGCCTCAAGGATTAGTACCTTTTATGATGAAAAGCAGCCAAGGCAGAAAGTTTGTGGAAGTAGGGACCCTTGCGGCCTTTTTAGGAACATTTGCCCAGTGGCAGTTTCATGTAGAGTCTGTGTTTCCATTAGGTCCAGTTCTTATAATCCTGCCCCATGCTTCCCAATTGAAGACAATTGAAGCCATCCTTCAAACAAGTAGGGGTTCGACCCCCGTAGTTTTTCGCCTGAGTCAAGAACTCCTTCATGTTTTGTCTGAGGAATTTTGGGTAGATCCGGTAAGTGCCCTCACAGCTAAATTAGGCGAAGCGGGGATTGTTTATCAATGGTTTGACCCTTGGCAAGAAAGGGTTTCGGGGAAGGGATTTTAGAAGCATTCACGAAATATCATAAGCGGATCGTTTAAGGAGGCGAATATGGTGTACGAGGAGCACGATTATATAATGGTTCAAGCACTCGAAAATGGGGTCACCATTATTGGTCTAACACGTGGTTTTGACACGAAATTTCATCATACTGAGAAACTTGATAAGGGTGAAGTCTTAATTGCCCAGTTTACAGAACACACCTCTGCAATTAAAATAAGGGGGAAGGCCAAGGTATTTACAAAGTTAGGTATCACTGAAACGGATAATTTCTAGTGAAATCGGCTGTAATACTGTATAATATTGGATGGATTGTGTGAGGGGGACATCATAAATGTGGACTGTAGTATATATTGCTCCAAATCGACCTGTTGCAGAAATGCTGAAGGAGCTGCTGGAAAACGGCGGGATTTTGGCCATGCTTCGCCCGATTGGAGCCCCACACCTTGGTGATGCAGGCAGTGTTGAGCTCTTAGTTCCTGAGTCAGAAGTGGATGAGGCCAATGAGATTATTGCCACTTCCTTTGGTTCGTAACGGTGATGTGTGATGTTAAACGTTTTCGGGAGCAGACCCAAGTACGCTACTGTCAAAGCTGATCAAATAGAGGAAACAAAGCAGTATCCTGATGATCTGTGGACCCGGTGTCATGAGTGTGGAACAATGATTTACAAAAAGGAACTAGTGAAGGATGGCTATATATGTGCTAAGTGTGGACATCATTTTCGTCTTTCTGCACGGCAGCGAGTTGAGATGACAGTAGATGAAGGCAGTTTTCATCCATTTCCACCACTATTTGCAGAAGACCCACTTGGTTTTCCTGGATATTTGGAGAAGGTGAGCCAAGCTCAAGAAAAAACCGCGCTGGATGACGCTGTTCTGATTGGGACTGCCGCTGTGAAGGAGTACCCACTGGTCCTAGGCGTTATTGACTTTTCGTTTATTGGCGGCAGTATGGGTTCGGTTGTTGGAGAACAGTTGGCTAGAGGATTTGAACAGGCTATTAAAGCCAG
Organism: Bacillota bacterium; assembly: GCA_012518735.1. Lineage (GTDB taxonomy): Bacteria > Bacillota > Limnochordia > Darwinibacteriales > Darwinibacteriaceae > JAAYRO01. The sequence continues at coordinate 923 of JAAYRO010000155.1, read as the reverse complement.
GCTGCCTGTGGTGATTTTTTCAGGCGGTGGTGGTGGCGCGCGAATGCATGAAGGAATTTTTAGTTTAATGCAGATGGCCAAGACAGCTCAAGCCGTTGGTAAGCACGATCGAGCTGGTCTTCTTTATATTTCTGTCTTAACACATCCCACAATGGGAGGGGTTTATGCCAGCTTTGCCTCTCTAGGTGACATTATTCTTGCAGAGCCAGGTGCCTTAATAGGGTTTGCCGGTCCACGGATAGTGGCGGAAGCGACTCGTCAAAAATTACCGGCAGGTTTCCAAACCTCAGAGTATGCTTTGGCCAATGGAATGATCGATGCCATTGTAAAGCGAGACGTTATGCGTGACACTATAGGTAGGCTGTTGGGATACCATTGGCGGGGTGAATCTTGATGCCGGTGTTTGAATGGGAGAAGCCTCTCGTTGAATTGGAGCAGCGCATTGCTGAACTTAGGCGGTTTGTTGTTACACATGATATTGACCTCAGCAGGGAAATTGGCATCCTAGAACGCCGGGCCGAACAGCTGAGGAAGGATATTTATGAAAAACTAACACCTTTTCAAAGAGTGATGATGGCACGCCATCCTAGGCGGCCTGCAACTGCCCAGTACATTGATATGATTTTTGATTCGTTTGATGAGTTTCATGGTGATCGAGTGTTTCGCGATGACGGGGCCATCATTGGGGGAATTGGCCTCTTCGATGGAGAACCTATTACAATAATAGGTTCTCAAAAAGGTAGAGATACAAAGGAGAACATTGCCCGCAACTTCGGTCTCCCTCATCCGGAAGGGTACCGAAAAGCACTGCGTCTTATGAAACAGGCAGAGAAGTTTGGTAGACCCATTCTAACCCTCATAGATGTAGTAGGAGCGTACCCCGGTATTGAGGCTGAAGAACGGGGACAGGGACTTGTTATTGC
>JAAYRO010000022.1 GCA_012518735.1 Bacillota bacterium | reverse complement strand
TAGGTTTTTGCTACTGTATCAATATAGACATACCTAAGTATATCAAACAAACAATGGCACTTAATGACTAAAACGTTTAGCGTAGAAGGATTTAATTAGAGGGCTAACAATTGGGCTTCAGGGCGCCCACTACACATAACAACGTATTTGCGCACTGATGCTTTAAGTGCCCCGTCTTCGGTCTCTATTAGAGACGATCTCGAATGATTTTTCTGAGTAGGGTTCTAGGCAACGCAAATACTGAACGTTATCAGAAATTTATGAAACGAAAGATTTTTAAGGGGAGCATCAAATGCTATAAGCAAATTAATTGGTCTGGAAAGTAACCTAGAGTTGTCATATTCTGCATAGTAAACTATCTGCAGATAGAATAAAAGGAGTGATTGGCTTTGAGTAAAAAAGTAGATTATAAAAAAGATTATAAGCAACTCTACATACCAAAAGAGTCTCCTGAAATTGTGGAAGTACCAAGGATGCCGTTTTTTATGATTAGAGGTACTGGAGATCCTAACGGCGAGGACTTTGCCAAGGCGACAGAAGCTTTGTACAGTTTGAGTTATGCAGTGAGAATGTCTTACAAGAGTGACGATGTGCCGGTCGAATACTATGAATATAGGGTTTTTCCACTTGAGGGAGTTTGGGACTTGCTTGATCGGTCAAAACCTACGACAGACAAAAACAATTTTAAGTACACGATTATGATACGCCAGCCCGATTTTTTGACTAAAAAAGGGTTCGAGCGATTTCTTGAACAGACGAACAGGAAAAAGCCAAATCCTTTCCTTGGGAAAGTCCGGTTCGAACAAGCGGCAGATGGATTAAGTTGTCAAATGATGCATATTGGAAGCTTCGACGATGAGCCGAAAAGCTTTGCCCGAATGGAAGCGTTCTGTACAGAACATGGATTTATACGTGCAAGCAAAATTCATCGGGAAATTTATTTGTCTGATCCCCGTAAGACAGAACCAGCAAAGTTGAAAACAGTATTGAGATTCCCAGTAAATAAACGCTGATGTCGGACAATCTAATTTGATTAACCCGGTAGTAATGGTGATAAAGAAGATAATGGGGGTCCTAGTATATGTGATGGTTAATTCATGTGGCCATGAACTTGTGATAACAGGAGGGTTCCAGCTGGCGGGGCGCGGTAAGCGAAAAAAAGAAAGCCTTCGGTAGTGGTCATTCTTGAAGCTGATCAGGTGAGTCGAATCATGAAGAAAACGCGCCCGCATCGATTCACCAAGCGCGTCGCGCTAAGGCTCATCGACGTCAGGAACCCGCGGACGTTATCTGAAATGGCTTAACTTGAGGTGTTTAACTGGAGTGACAATTACAGAAACCTTTACACTTGCCTGCGACCACTCTGAGCTAACATCTATATTAATGGAATTGAGTATGTAATATTTCTTCTATAATGGCGCATATAGGAATGCTGCAATTGTTTTTACGTTTTAGAATAATAAGGAGTGGTGGTGTATGAGTCTATCAAATAACCTGAAAGCAACATTAACAGGGACTATTCAGAATAGACGTGGTATGGCGATGATATGGTTGTTATTCGCTAGTTTCTTGCTATTGTTTCTCATAAATTTTGATGTTAAAATAAACTTAGGTTATACACAAATGATGTGGTTGGTATTAAGTGCATGTGTAACAATCCTATCTATCCTTATTTTGGTGAAAATTGGGTTGCCCGAAAAGAACCAAGTAATAATTTCGTTTGTTTTTGGACTTCTTATGTTTCTAGCGTATCAAGGTGTATCGTTCACGGCATTTAAGACTTTCTTCGTTACCTTTTTCTGCTCGTTGGCTAGTTTTAGAATATTTGAGAAGTATAACGATCATTCCTTGAACTTCTTAAGATCCACAACATTAAGATCAGCTGTAGGGAGTGTTATTATCGGGCTTGTTTTCGGTTTGGTATTGGGTGTGATTAATTTATTCCTGGCACAGGAGACTCTAGTCTTGCAATTTAGCCTGTCTGCCATCCTCGCTGCATTAAGTCCAGCAATATATGAAGAAATTGCCTTAAGAGCATTTATTTATGCTTTCTGTCTATACTTACTAAAAGGCACCATAACTTCAAAGGCTGAAGGATTTACTTGCTACTGGATGATGATCGTCCCTCATGCCATGATTCATACACCAGATCAGTTCGTGCAGTATGACTTTGTTTCTGGATTGATCAGCATAATTCTGTTGTCGTTACTGTTTGGGCTGCCGTTTGCTCTGCTACAAAAAAAGCGTGATATAACTTCGGCAATGATAGCCCATGGCGTGGTCGTACTAATTCGATTTATTTTCTTAGGGTTACCATATTAGAGTCACTCTCCAATTGACCAGAAATTCTATCTAGGATAGAATGAGTCGCCACTTCAGATAACAGTACGATTACCGCTTCGGGGTGCGGATTGCATTTCATGAAGGATATTCAAAGAAGTCAAACCATGTAGAGTACGCGCCTACAGCCATGGATCTAGGCGCGGTCGCGCCCGGCTTGTCCGGGTCTAAGTGACGTCGCACTAAGGCCCGGCCGGTGCCCTAAGGCCCATGGCCGTCGGTAATCGGCGGACGTTATAAGACATGGCGATATCGGAGTAGTTTATTAGGGTTCATTTGATGTAAAGTCGAAAAGGTAGATTAGTTTGGAATACATGAAAAGATTAAAGCCTGGAGATTCAATTGGTATTTTTTCACCATCATCACCTATAACATACTCATGTCCTAAAAGGTTTAAAAGAGCCAAAAAGTACTTACAAGATAAAGGTTTCAATATCATCGAAGGAAAACTTACGGGAAAGCGTGATTTCTATAGGTCTGGAAGTATTCAAGAAAGGGTAGAAGAATTAAATGAACTGATCAATAACCCGGAAGTAAAGTGTATAATGTCCACCATTGGGGGAATGAATTCAAATTCGATACTCCCTTATATCTAGTCTTTCGCACCCTGAACCAAAATTTAGGATAGTTTTTGGTATGGGTTTTGAATATAGATTCTTTCATCGTGCCCAGCAAATCTGAGTAACCTTAGTGTATCTGGGTCGATGTTTTGAGGCAGGTGGCGCTCTGCTCGATCATCGTAGGTTAAGTAAACGACCTAAATAGCGTTGAGCATGTCAAGAAGAACTCGTGCTGTTGGTCGATCAAGAACCCGTTTACCAGTCCTGTAATGGTTTCGTGTTGATTCTTGAGGGCATCTCTGATCCTTATCTCTAGGTGCGCCGCAATCATGACTGCCAGCAGGATCACATAACCTAATGCTTGGACACGCTTGGGTGTTTTAAGAAAGATTGCGTGCGATATCAAGCTCACTACATAAATGAGCCATTAAGTTGGCTGCACCTAGGTTTTTGGGTTACCAAAGGGTGCGGAAAGTCAGATATAGGTACATACAGGAAATTAATGTTAACACTCTGGAATCCATTTCGCATTGGAAAAGAGTAAAATAGAATCCCGATTTTAGCTCATACCGCAAATATTGGAACGTTATGAGACAGGCCATGCAAAACAGATCTAGGACCAGGTACTAGGGTGTTAGTATTTTCTATGCCTGGAAGGTATGCTTATTCACGATGACAAAGGAGGAATACATTTGGAGACGATTTTTAGAAGTGACATCAATGACGAATGGGCGCATTCGGGGGTGGTCGAAGCAGGGGATTTTGTGTTCATAAGTTACTGTGTAGGTAATATTGGGCAACCCATAGAGGAGCAAATTAATGGAGCCTTCGATCATCTGGGGGCACGGCTTGAATCTGTCGGGCTAACCCTGGAATCGATTGTAAAGATAGATTGTTTGTTCAGGGATATCTGGAACATACCCGTGATGGAAAAGGTAATCAAAGAAAGATTTGGGGGAAAATATCCGGCTCGAAAGTCATTGCAGACAGAATTTGCTCATGTTGGCGGAGGTAGTGGGTTACTGTTTCAACTTGATGCGGTGGCATACAAGGGGTAGATTGTAACAACACGGCCCTTAAGTCTATTCAAGTGTAGGGGCAATATGAAGCGGATGCCTATTTATGGTCATAGTGCGTATGCTGCTGATGTTTTGTGGAGCCGGCATAATCCATCGCCTAACACAGGTGCTTCCGGCTACACTCCTTAGGTGCTTTGCCAAAGCCATTGTTGGGCCATGCCATTGAGCCCTAAGCTCAAAAAAGGAGAAACAGCATGGGATGTTTCAAGTTACCAGTTGATCAAATTCAACCTAGTCAACTGTATATTAGCCGAGACAAGCTCACTAAAGTAAACAAATATCTCAAAACCACCGCTTATAGTCAACCAGAGCTCCTTCCGGTTAAGCGAATTGGGGATCTAGTTTTCTTTACGGATGGTCATACAAGGGCCTTGGCCTTATGGGAACAAGGCCTAGCAGAGCTTGATGTCTATCTTGATCAGGACGATCTTGATAGGCTTCAGTACTTAATTTTCGTGCAATGGTGTCAAGATTTAGGGATTCATCAAATAAGGGATCTTTCGAACCGAATCGTTGACCATCTTGAGTATGAGCGTCTCTGGTACGATCGTTGTGCTCAGATGCAAAACGCGGTGAAGCGGGGCTTTTATGAAGGGGTTGGCATTAGGCAGGTAACAGAACATTAAGAAAAAGCTAGTCTTTGCAAATCTGTGTTACGTTCCTTTCCTAGGGAAAAGGACTAGAGAAAACAATCCACGATAACGTTAGGGCGTATAATCTGTACAAAAAGCTTGGGTTTACGGAAATTAAACGAGTAAAAGATTTTTGGACAGATGACCGAGGACACAAGCACGTACTTGGTAGTTAGTCAATCATTTCCTATCGGTTCAAACCCCTAACTTTGGACATTATGCAGCAATAACTTCAGGTTTCAAATCGTTTCTCATGATTGCTTTGTGGTATTCTCTGGGAGGCTTGTCTCTCAGACTCCCATGACGACGGCG
>JAAYRO010000154.1 GCA_012518735.1 Bacillota bacterium | reverse complement strand
TTTTGCAGACCGGCTACAAAAAAGCAGATATTATATCCCAACATGACCCAGACAGAGGCTGCAGTTACAAGGACAAAAGCAGCTACCGTATCAGTAAAAAAGTTGATTCGGTAACCAGTAAGACGGTCAATAATGTTGGTCATAAATCCAATCGATGGATCAAAGATAAGTGACCACATAACGCCCGCAATGATAGGGGACATGGCGTATGTCCAGATAAAGGCTATTTGGTAAAACCCAGCTCCTCGAATTTTCTGAGTTGTGAGGAGGGCAATACATAGTGATATAGTCAACCCAATACCAATTACGAGGACAGCAAAAATTAGTGTGTTTCGGAAACTAGTTAGGTATTCTGGTGACTTAAACATTTCCACGTAATTACGCCATCCTACTGCCCGCAGTTCGCGTCCGAAAGGAGAAACACGGTGAAAAGACTGATAAATCGCTTGCCCAAATGGTATGATCAAGAAAATCACGATTACAGTAAGTGATGGGAGAACCAGACCATAGGGGAGAAAACGATGATTCGGGAACCTGTTCATCGAAAACCTCCTCAACACAGCTTGATTTATTAATACGTATCACCGGAGGAAAAATTCCTCCGGTGATAATAGTCTAACGTAAACTGCTAATTTATTTAGTCTAAGAATTCGTTGTAATCTCTCAGTAGGGAGTTGATTTGGTTAGCCGAGTATTCGAGTGCGGCACGCTGATCTTCGCCACGGGATACTTTTTCAAGAGCATCTCTGACCCATTCGCGAGCTTGGGCAAATGGTCCCATTCGCATTCCACTGGCAGCAAAAGTATCAGTATTTCCTGAAAGAATTTGGAGGAAGGCAGTTAGATGATTCGGGCTTTGCTTGAACCAACCTTCGTCCATTAGTATTTTCACTGCAGCGTTTGTAGCAGGGAAATAACCTGTGTTCTTGTGCCAGAAAGCGTCAACCTCAGTTTGAGAGAGATACTTAAAGAATTCAAAGATCACTCTAAGTTCCTCATCGGAGACTCTGTTTGAAACGTACAAGCTGTTCCCACCAATTAGGGAATTGCCCCGAGCATATTCGTCACTGAGACGAGGTAGGAATGTGGTGCGAACTTCAAAGGAGTCACCAACAGTTTTGAGGACACCGTCAAGTGAAGATGTGGACTGCATTAAGAATGTAATCTCACCACTAGTGAAAGCTCCATTAGCGTTGTATTCTGCTCCGCCATACAGCCAAACGTTGTCCTTTGCCATTTGACCCCACAGTGTTAAGAGCTCATCGGTAAACTCGTTAGGCCAAAGCACTTTTGTTGGATAGCCAGCACGTCCGTTACCTTGATCTGCATATTCGAGATTGTGGATTGCCAGCATGTTTTCAAACATCCAATCGGGCCATCCAGTTGACATGGCGTTTTTCACAACACCAGCTTCGATAAGTTTCAAGCCGCAATCGTACAATTCTTGCCATGTTGTAGGTGGTTTGTCTGGATCGAGTCCAGCTTTTCTGAAATGATCAGCGTTGTAATACATCATGGCTGTGGAAGAAGCAAATGGCCACGACCATAGTTTACCATCTTTAGAATAATAACTCACAATGGGACGAATATACTGTCCAAAGTCCCACTCTTCTCCCAACCTTTCAGGAATCTGATAGGCCGGAATAATCATTCCACTGTCGTGCATTGCTTGGGTTCCCACTTCGTAGATCTGAACGATTCCAGGCTCCTGCTGAACAGGATATGCAGCCAGGAAGCGAGCCAGACCTTCTTCGTAAGTTCCTACCAAGACCGGTTGAATCTGTTTGTTCGGGTTAATCGCGTTAAAACCGTCGATTACCTTATTCAGTACTTCAAGTCGAGCACCGGTCATGGAGTGCCAGAATTCTACGGTCACCTTTTCTTGTGCAGATACTATGCCCCCCAAAACAAGGGACAACACTAAAGAAACAAGTAAGACGCGCATACTTCGACCTCGCATATTGCAGCACCTCCATTTGTATTTAACCTGCTAGCTACTTCGTTAAAAGAATGAAAAACTCCTGCACACAAAACAAAAGAAATTTCCTCAAATAAAACGAACGCCCGTAAATAATAACGGACGTTCACTAAATCTTAATAATTGGACAGGGCATTTTCAATTCTAGACAAAGCCTCTTGAATTATTATTCTTGGACAACCAATGTTCATACGCTGAAAGCCTCGACCTGAAGACCCAAAAACACTACCATCGTTAAAAGCAACCCTTGCTTTATCAACAAAGAAGGAGTTGAGTTCTTTCGCAGGAATTCCCAGGTCTCGACAATCTAACCACAGTAAGAAGGTACCTTCTGGCTCAATAATGCGAATTTGGGACGTGATCTTAGCCATCTCGTCAATCACATATCTTACATTGTCTTTAAGGTATACGAGCAGTTCGTTCAGCCACTTATGTCCTACTCGATAAGCCGCTTCACTGGCCACTAAACCAAAAACGTTTATGTGATTAAGGGCCAGTCTCTTAACTTGACGACAATATGCTTCCTGCAGTTTTGGGTTGGAAATAATCACATTGGATAGATAAAAGCCAGCTAAGTTAAA
>JAAYRO010000021.1 GCA_012518735.1 Bacillota bacterium | reverse complement strand
TGTGGCAGGCACTTTTACTAGTTCTCCCCATTCATGCCCTTGGAGAAGCCCTAGTTGTCATGCCCTTTGGCTTAGGATGGTATCAAGCCTTAGTCGTTGTTGGTATTGGAACCGTTCTCCATCACGCAGCCGATGGTGCCATTACGGTGGTTTTAGAAGGAGCCCTTAGAAAAGCTGGCGTACCCTTAACACAACAGATTGCTTCAAAAAACAGGTAACCCATGGGTCACCTGTTTTTTCTTTACGCGAGTGCCTCCTGAGCATCCTTGAGATACTGAATGATCGATAAGTGCTGGGGACAAACAGACTCGCACTGACCGCATTCAACACATTGAGACGAGTCATGCTCTTCCTTAACGAGCTGACCATACTGCCATTTACCTTCGTTGAAGCTGTTATAGATACTGGCATTGTTATATATACTGAAAATCCTGGGAATGGCCACACCCTGAGGACAGGGTAAGCAGTATCGACAGTCAGTACACTTAACTTGTGTGCGCCTGTTATAAAAATCCTTAGCCTGGTTAATAATGACCAATTCTTCTTCTGTAAGGGAATTGGCTTCTGCTTCAGACATGGTCTTAATATTTTCCTGCACTTCTTCTAGACTGCCCATGCCGCTTAACACAAGGGAGACCTCTGGATGATTGCATACCCATCGAAAGGCCCATTCGGCAGGAGTTCGCTTAATGGGAGCTTCATCAAATAAGGCCTCAATCTCATGGGGAATGTTCTTGACCAGCTTCCCACCTCGAAGAGGTTCCATAATCACGACAGCTAGACCTTTGGAACTAGCATACTGGAGACCTTCTACCCCTGCCTGATATTCTGCATCCATATAGTTCAACTGGATCTGGCAGAAGTCCCAATCATATGAATCAACAATTTCCTTAAATACATCCAGTTCATCGTGGAAAGAGAACCCAGCATACTTAATCCGACCATCTGCCTTGGCCTCATCCAAAAACTCCAGCACTTTAAACTTCTTGACCTTGTGCCAAGTCTCTCTATTTAGAGCATGGAGAAGGTACATGTCTACCTGCTCAATACCGAGCCGTCTCCGCTGTTCGTTTAGTTTTAGATCGCAATCTTCCCGCGATTTAACAAGCCACATAGGCAGTTTTGTAGCAATCTTCACCCGTTCACGATAACCATCACGGATTGCTTTACCGACTAATACTTCGCTTTTCTCACCGTGATAGCCCCAAGCCGTATCTAAGTAATCAACACCATGATCAATGGCGTATCGAATAATACGAATGGCTTGTTCCTCATCAATATCCCCTACTTCACTGTTAGGAGGAGGCTCTTCTAAGGTTGGCAACCGCATACAACCAAAGCCCAACAAAGAAACATCAAAATCTAATCGTCCAAATTTCCTTCGCTGCAATCTCATTCGCTCCCTTGTCCTGTTCTCTGCTAAATCTAGATAGTATATATCTTCGCACCTATGGGGCAATTCCCTGCCTAGCGAGGGAAAGATAAGCGGCAGGGACCTAAGTCCTCTGCCGCCTAGAGGGGGATCACACTATTCTGTTAGGAACTGGGCGATTTGAACCCACAATTGGGGGAAATCGGACCACTTCCGGAAGTCTTCATCCCAACCACCAGCTAAACCAGGTAAGAAGGCCACTGTTTTCCCTTCACCATAGGTTCCTGTTACAATCAGAGGCAGTTTTGTCTTAGGATCAGACATGACTACATGGCCGCCTTCTGCCACAGTCACCTTGTTATATCCACCAACCCGCTGGAGTGCACGCCAGTCAAGACCGGCCACGATAGGATGTTTTGGATCCATCAGGCGAGGAATCTCAGCACCATCATCGTATGTATCCCAAGAGCTGGAAATGTCTACTGGTAAAATCCCATCAATGGGAGTACCGTGCCACTGACCGCTCCAATCTGCCATTCCACCTTGATACGAACACCATCCACCAATGTGAACAAAACCGGCGCCTGCCTTTACTCTTTCTTGAATTGCCAGCTGTAGATCAGGATCCATAATAAGAGAACCATTGGTTCCTGCACCTAAAACAAGCTCACCAACGAAGATTCCGTCATAACCAGCCATTGCTTCTGGAGTAAACAGTTCAGAGTTGGGATCAAGTAAGTCTGCTTCGTTAGCCACAGTTAGTGTAAATGACGAACCGAGATAGTCAGAAAGGGCTAAAGTCTGATCTGGTTTAGCAATCAACAGAAGATGCTTCGGTGCTGCAAGACCTACACTTGAGAACATGAATAGACTAACAAGTAATGAGAAAGCGATAAGTTTCCGTTTCATTTAAATCCTGCCTTTCTTAAAATGTAATTTTTAGTTTCAAACCGTATCCCAAATCACCTTCATATGGTTTGTTCACATGAATAATGCCTTGGAACCCATCAACAAAGGTATAAACAGCCTCAGCCTCAGCAAATTTCGAACCAAGATCATAACTGCCTTTAACTTCCCAATCCCAGTAGGTTACACCGGCACCGATTTTCTTCCAATCTGCATAATGGCTGTACCAACCGGAAATAGTTGTACCTAAGGTAGCCCGGTAACTAGCATCAACCCTAAACCCAAAGGGATCAATCTCGTCGACCTTAGCTAAATTCGAATCATCACGGGAGTCAACAACTCCTAATAAGTAATCGACCTTGGCCTTAGTTACAAGGTAAGGAGTGACGTCGTACTCTAGATCAAGGGCCAAAAGTGTACCAGACCATTCATTCATTAGGAACAGATCTCGAGCATTGTTCGCAATATCATCGTCCCAATCTTTCACCCGGAATAAAGGTCCTTTGTAGAACACTAATAGGGAACTGAGTAAGTCTTCCCCTTCGTAATCCACTTGGGCTCCTACTGCCACACCTGAATGATATTCCTCCATCCACCAATCCTGGTTGCCTTCCTCATCCACTGCACAGCGCCAGTCTTCTAGGTCATTACGGTAGGCCACTTCTGCCTGAAGTCCAACACCGTCGGCCAGCTCTGTATCGACACCTGCAAAGATGCCGTACAGCAGCTCGTCCTGCTTTTTACCGTGGAAACCAGCACTAACGTTATACTTGTCTAGAGTATACCCAGCCTTGGCCCCGAAGGTGTAATTCATAGCATCGTTACTGCCCCAATAGTTTCCAAGATGACCTTGGAGAGTAATATCGTCGAACTGTTTAAAATCAACAACAGCACCAGGGCCTCCAGGGAGCTTGTAGCCCTGAGTGAAAAAGTAGTTAGCACCACTAAACTCTTTCCAAGAACTCAATGAGACAAAAGTGTGACCAAAGTCCATATTAGCCCACCCATCCCAGTTCTTGTTCAGTAATCCACCAGTATCATCTGGGCTTACTTCCATGGATAGACCAGCAGAAAAACCCTGTCCAAAATCTTTTCTAACAGAGTATTTCAGTTTCGCCCATTCACTGTGAGTTAATTTCGAATCCTTGTCCCACTGAAATTCAAGACTTCCTTCATGTTCAAGGGGTGAAGCAAAGGATAGTCCCGAAAATGCAATAACCAAAACTAAGCTCATAACAAAAACAATCCGTTTATTCAATACACTAACCTCCCATATTTTCCAAATTACTCCCTAAAAGTGAAGCAGACCAATACCCTAGCTTTTCCACCTCCTCCCTTCTTCTTCTGGAATCGTTTCCACATGAAGCCGTCTACAGCCTCAACACAGTACAGATGAGCAGGGCCTGCATCATGAAATCAGCGGGAAACGTTTCCACATGAGCCAAAAATATATAAGAACGATATTTTAGTTTTCGGTATGAATTATGAAATTCCTTCCTGGGAAATTAACTTTCTTTGAAAATACACTAGACTGCTGAATTTCATTCCCTCCCTTTTACCGAAAGGAGAACACATGTCCGTTCCAGAATGTAACTAGAGCGAAAGGGGGAATTTTCTATGTCCTTTGTTTCAGTTGGTTTATTAGTCCTCGGTATACTTCTAGGTGCCTTAGTCACCTACGCCATAATGCTTCGTCGAAACACCAAACTCCAAACTGAATTAGACCTTACAAAGAAAGCTAGGATCGAAGAAGAGCTGCGCCTTAATCAAATTGAAGAACAGTTTCGGGATGCGTTTCAGAACCTAGCCCAGGACATTCTAGAGACAAAAGCCCGTTCTATTGCAGCGGAGAATACTGATCAGCTCCACACTCTTTTAAATCCTCTCAAAGAGCGAATCAAGGAGTTCCAAGAGAAAGTAGAACAGACCCATACAGAAAGTATGGTTAAAATCGGCTATTTAGAAAGAGTAGGCCTCACTATGTCAAAAGAGGCTGAACGACTCACCAAGGCTCTCCAGGGTGAGGTAAAAACCCAGGGAGATTGGGGTGAAGTCATTCTAGAACGGATCCTAGAGGAGTCTGGTTTGCGGGAAGGGTATGAATACGTGCTGCAGGGTGTAGGAATAGATATTCGAAACGAAGCGGGACGAAAAATCAAACCAGATGTTGTTATTAAGTTACCAGATGAAAAACACATTATTGTAGACTCAAAAGTGTCCCTTGTTTCCTATGAAAGATATGTGAATACAGAGGATGTTAAAGAGCGGGAAACGCACGGTAGAGAACTAATCCGCTCCCTAAAAGACCACATTGACGGTCTCCATTCTCGCTTTTATCAGCATAAGCCTGGGGTAAATTCTCCTGACTTTGTAGTTCTTTTCATGCCCCTAGAGGCAGCCTATTCCACTGCTCTGCAGGAAGATCCCCAACTCTTCCAGTATGCGTGGGATCGGAAAATAGTGGTAACAACACCGACTACATTAATGGCCACCCTCTGGATTATCGCCAATATTTGGCAGCAGGAAAACCAAACTGCCAATGCTTTAGAGATTGCTCGCCAGAGTGGAGCTCTCTACGACAAATTTGTAGGTTTTGTCGATTCTCTACAGGATATTGGAAAACATATTGATCGCTCTAAGGATGCGTATGACAGAGCGTTCAAACAGCTGAAATCAGGGCGCGGCAATCTCATTACACGAGCCCAATCACTGAAAGAAATGGGTGTTACCACAAAGAAGCAGCTGGACCCAGAACTTGTAGACGAAGCGTCTTCAGATAACGAAAACCTCCCAGCTTAGCTCAGGAGGTTTTCGTTTATTATTTCCAATTCGGATTGTCGATTATTACCGGTGCCCCAGCCTGCTCTACCACAAGCTTGCGGAATCCGTTCGTTTCAATAGTCCCATAATCATGGCCTGCATCGGCTCGAAATGCCCAGAAAAACACTAAAGGTTCATGGCCTGTGTTAATGGTTCGATGGGCATATCCTTTAGAAACATAAACAGCATTACCAGGCGCCATTTCTTCCACACACCACTCACCATCGGTGTTCTCCATTAGAAGCAGTCCCTGACCCTGCAGGCAGAAATATACTTCTGCCGTATTTAAGATGGCATGGAAATGACCCTTGGTCATGTAATACTCGTCTCCTACTTTACCAGGGTAAATAATGCTTGTTCCGAAGGCTAAGTCCCCTGCATGTTCCGGCATATCCAGCTCATAGAATTCATAAACCAAAGTGTCTTCTACTTCTAACTGTTTCTGTAGGGACCCTTCATCATGATACATGCCCTTCATCTGAGACAGATACCTCTTAGAGCTAGTCCTAGTCCCACATTTCCCCGTTTCTAGATCGAAGTGTAGTGCAAATGGTTTCATCATAGAACTCCTTTCACTTTAGACCTTATTGTACTTCTTCTAATATCATATCTAAATCAATCTGCCCATCCTCTTCAAAGTGAAGAAGAGAAGACTGAAATATATAATCCCCTGAATCGATTCTGCCTACATCACCTAGATCAAGCCAGGCATATACCTCATAGGTCCCCTGGGGCACTGCCAAAGGCGGTATTTCCTTCACCCCAAGAGGTACAAGGCTTTGAGCTGCTGCTTCAATCTGATCGCCTACCCGCTTCCCAACTATGATTTTTAGATTCTGCACTCCACTAACGGCCCAATAAGCATTGACTAAACCACAGCCGTACTCATCATCCCGCCCCTCTGGGCCCAAATCTACAGCCGTTGTCTGCAGAATAGAACGGACAGCTGAAGGGTGAATCCCATTAGACAGCATCAAACCGATTACTCCTGAAACATGAGGTGCAGCCATTGATGTTCCCCATTTTTCAGCAAAGCCACTCCCCAGCCCTGTACTTAGAATTGGCAGGGATTCTGTCCCTCCAAAGGCTGCCAGCTCTACCTCTGGGCCATAGTTGGAATAATCAGCCCTAGTAGGCTCACCCCTTTGATTAGGCTCTACAGACCCTACTGCAATAACCTCTTCATAGGCAGCAGGATTCATAACTTGTGAACCATCATTTCCAGAAGCGGCCACCATAATTATATCCGTTTTGGTTGCGACCTGTTCAACAGCATCTTTAAGCAAATCGCTTTTAATATGTGCCCCTAAGGACAGATTGATGACATGAACAGGGTTAGGATTGTCAACATGGTCATAGAGACCAGCAGCATACAGAATTCCATCAGCCAAATCCGATATGGTCCCTGCCCCTGAGTCCGATAATACCTTAATGGGGACGAGAGTTACATCCCACATTACACCAGCTACCCCTTGATTATTATTGGTTACAGCACCAATAATACCAGCCACATGTGTTCCATGACCGTGCTTATCACTCGTATCCCTTTGTCTATCTACAAAATTGTATCCACCATCTACATCGACCCGTCCCCTTAAGTCAGGATGGTTCGGATCTATCCCCGTATCAAGAACCCCAATCCGAATACTAGAATTGCCTGTGTGGATCTGCCATGCCCGCGGCAGCCGGATTAAGGGATAGGTCCACTGTTCTGAATAATAGAGGTCGTTAGGAATACACTCAAGTGGACGCATGATTTTCAAATTTGGTTCTACATAATAATCTTCCCCTGACCAAGTACTCCACTCTTCAAGAGAACGAGGAGAATTGGGTC
>JAAYRO010000153.1 GCA_012518735.1 Bacillota bacterium | reverse complement strand
TAACTGAGTCCAATAATCCTCTTTGAGACCATCTTGGTCTAACCAAACCAAGACTAATACATCATCTGGGAGAACAGCGTTTTGAAAATCGCTAAGTTCAGCATGGTAGATACAGGCCCCAGCAGCACTTAGCAGATCCTTAACTCTCTGCCAATCTGGTGTCTTCTCTTCTGTAACTAATATGACAGTTTGTCCAGCTAATCGATTTTTCGCAAGGGAATGTTTTACTTGTTCCCATGCTGTTTGTGACAATTTCTCATTTTCCAGCAACTGCTGTAGATTACTCTGTAATTCTCTAAACTGCAGTTCCATATCGGCAATAAGTAGACCCTGCTCTTCAACTAACCGATCATCCTGGAAAAGAGCTCCACCAATCAAAATACCTAACAACAAACTAAAAAACACTGCCACCAGCGAAGCCAAATGATAGCGAAATCCCATGTACACCTAAAGCCACCCCACGAGGAGCCGCAGCTGCAGCCATAAGAGCCTGAAATACTGCCGCCAAGGCGATGCTAAACCAACAAACACCACAATAGGAATCAAAGCAGCAATCACCACGGAGAGAACACTAATAGAACTGTCACCTTTGTACAGCTTGCTTACACCCTTAGCATCCAGAAGAATGGGACCAATCTTCAACCGGGTCAAAAAGGTGGAAGCCATACCCTTCCGACCCTTCTCCAGAAAATCTATCATGTTAGAATGAGAGCCTACAAGGATAATGAGTTCGGCACCCTTTTGGTGAGCCAGCAGCAGTGCTAGATCTTCACTGGTGCCCAAAGCAGGTACCACGTGGTAGTCCAAACCTAATTTGTCTAGCCTTTTCTTCCCAGGGCAATCACCGTTTACATAGGCGTGACCTATGATTTCTGCCCCACAGCGTAGGGCAGTATCACTAACACTATCCATATCCCCAATGATAGCATGAGGTTTAAGTCCAAAGTTCAACAGGCCATCTGCTCCCCCATCTACGGCTAATAGAATCGGTTTAGTTTCTTCTACAAAGGAGGCCAGAATCTGAAGATCTTCTTGATAACCTAAGCCCCTCACAACAACAACAACCTGCCTTCCCTGTATGGAAAAGGACAATTCAGGGAAGGATATTTCCCCTAGAATCAACTCTTTTTCCTTCTGAGCGTACATTATGGTGTTATCAATAAACCGGGCCATTTCCTGCCCAATGTTTTGGTGAGCGAAGCGCATATATTCACCAATCATGTGCTCCGTAACTAAGGTACCGGTGGCCACAACGGACCCTTCTCTTAACAGCTGCCGCCCCCTTATTTCCACAAGATCTCCGTCACTCAGAAGCTCAAAAATCTCTTCCCCAACATTATCCAGAAGAACCACACCATGTTCATTAAGATATTTCGGTCCCAAATTGGGATAGCGTCCAGTCATGGAACAGTGCGCATTAACTACAGCACAGACACCACTGTCCACCAAACCAGTAGCACCCATTCCGTCAAGATCCTCATGGCTGATTACGGCTATCTCCTTAGACCGCAGTTTTGGGATTAAATCTTTGGTCTTTCTCCCTAAGCGCACTTTTCCTTCCACATCCTACCGCTCCTTTCTTTACAAGGAAAAGAGACGGACAATGTCCGTCTCTTCTAATATGGATTAATCACTTACTTTTTACTCATGCAGAGTCTAGATCGAGAGCAATAATATCTGCCATTTTTGCAATAAAAGACGAATTAGTTGGCTTTCCTCTCTCTGCATCAACTTCATAGGGAAACAGATAGTTGAGCTGTTCGAGATTTCCCTTTTCCCAGGTTACCTCAATGGCATGACGCATGGCCCTCTCCACTTGAGAACCACTTGTGCCAAAACGTCTTGCAACTGCTGGGTAGAGCCGTTTTGTAATGCCATTTAGCCAACTTGGATCAGAATAAGCTAGACACACCGCTTCCAGCAGATACCGATACCCCTTATAGTGAGGAGGTACCCCCATCTGTTCAAAATAGCGAACCAACTGCTCTTTGACTTGATTTAGGTCACTTCTTGACAAAGTAGAACAGTCAAGGCTGGAACGAATCGTCATAACTTGTCGAATTCGTTCCACTAGAACAGCTAAACTGAAAGGTTTCATCAAATAATAGTCTGCACCTAGACGGTTAGCATGCCCCACATAGCGTTCCTGCCCAAAGGCTGAGACCATAATCACTCTTGGACGACCTACAGTCAGGGTAGATTTCATCTTTTCCAAAACAGCAATGCCATCAACATAAGGCATTACTACATCCAAGAGTAATACATCTGGCTTTAGTCTCTGAACCATGGGTAACACATGTCGACCATCCCCTACCTGGCCGACACATTCCATATCCGGTTGCGCTGATAAGTATGCCTCCACAGCTTCACACAAATTAATGTTATCGTCTGCAATCATCACTCGCACCAAAAGAAGCCACCCCTTTCCCCCTTTGCCTACTCCCTACCCACTTTACCTGCCAAAAGGTACGTTTGGGTTAAAGGCGAATACTGAAAACTCTTCTCCAGACGAAAATTGACAATTTCACCTGTGGAACGCATATGCAATCTGGGACCTGTACAAAACAGCTCCTCACCATCGATAAGAATATGGGACTCATCATAGTAACTGATGGGCACATCTTTATCAATGTACGCCAGAACTCTTCGTTCTACTTCATCTAGGTCAATATCGAGTTTGTTAGGAAACTCAACCACAAACCCCCTTCGAACATCACTGTGAATTGTAGGTGGATCATACCCCATTTTCTCAAAGACAATGGACGTTAAGTCTTCTGCACTATGGGCCATTTTCCTGTAAACTAAAGACTCAAAGGCCTGCGCAGCTATTTCAGGAGGAAATGGTCCAAACAGAGTCGGTTTGGTAACAACCACTTCCTCCCCAATTCCAATCAAAATCTCTGCATTCATACCCAGCAGAGGATATATTAAATCAAAGTGTTCCACTACAACTCGATGACCTGAATTCACTGCCTGCTTTACCACTTCAGCCAGCTCCCACAGCTGGGTAAAGGCCAGTTCAAATCGAACGTCTAAATGATAGGTGTGAGTTCGAAAAACCCCATTGCGGGCATCTTCCAGTACAGGCAGGGGTCGCACATTGATACCATCATCGTCGTTCGTTAACACCAAACCTGGAAACATGCCTCGAATCAGCAGAGATTTTCCTGCTCCTGCATCGCCAATAATGCCAATGAGACGATCCTCAGCTCCCAAATAGCGCTGTGAAACAAGCATACCTAAATGCATTAGGCGTTTACGTCCCCGTGGTGCATAATAAACGGCCTGAACCAAAGTGGTATAATGCACTATATAATCACCTCTACATGACGTGCCGCATGACAGTTAATATTAATGGCAACAGGTAGTCCAGCAATATGTGTTGGATAACTGTCTACGAATACAGCTAACGCCGTCTGTGTCCCTCCAAACCCTTGGGGTCCAATACCTGTCTTATTAACCAATTCCAGCAATTCCTCTTCTAAGCGAGCCAAGTGATTTTTAGGATTCTGGGAACCAATAGGACGAAACAAAGCCCGCTTGGCCATTAACGCAGCTTTCTCCATGGTCCCTCCAATACCTACCCCAACAATAATAGGTGGGCACGGATTCCCCCCTGCTTTTATAACCGTTTCTACTACAAAATCCTTAATACCGGCTATTCCTTGGGCTGGTTTTAACATCCGCAGAGCAGACATGTTCTCACTTCCAAAACCCTTTGGCGCCAACAACAGACGCAGCTGGTCCCCTTCCACTAAAGACACATGAACCACAGCTGGTGTATTATCCTTTGTATTTTCCCGTTCAATGGGATCAGCCACAACGCTTTTTCGAAAATAATAGTCCTTATACGCCTGCCGCACGCCTTCATTAATTGCGTCCGTCAATAAGCCCCCTGAGATGTGTACATCTTGGCCAACATCAGCGAAAACCACAACCAGTCCCGTATCTTGACATAGAGGCATTGTCTTTGTTTTGGCAATATGGGCATTTTCTAACACAGAACCTAATACACTCTGCCCAAGTGGAGATTCCTCCTGCTGTTGAGCTCGTTCTAATGCATCATTAATGTCTTTAGGAAGAATGCAGTTGGCTTCCAGACACATCTCCTTAACGTGAGTTACGAGATGGGAATACTCAATTACTCTCAACTCTATCTCCTTCCTTGTTTGCGATTAAGGAGTGCCAACAAGCGGTTCATTTCATTTGTGACAATTGACAGCCCCTCATCAACACCCATTCCTGGTTTGGATAGAATTTGGCGGGGTCTTGTGGCCATGGCCACCTGTACAGTGATCTGAGCAGAACGTTCTGTTTCGTTGCACGTTCCGCCTAAATAGGCAGTCATACCGTGTTTTTTGCAGTATAAAACAGCCTCAATGGAGTTGTTCAAACCGCCCATGTCAGGTGTCTTTATCTGAATCATGTGACCCGCTTTAGCCTGAGTAAAGGCCTTAATATCTTCTAATGTGTTGCACCATTCATCTACCACGAATTGAACAGGAATGTTGTTCTTGTCAACATAAGCCCGCAGATCAGCCATACCCTTAATATGCTCATCTCTGCTGTCCAGCTCAATAGGACCTTCAATAAAAAGTTTATGAGGGGCCACGATCTCGGCTAATTCTCGAGTATACTCTCCAATTCGAGGAATATCATTGTCAAACGCCTCCCCAATAGTACCATAGACATCCACTTGGAAATCGGGGAAATAATCGTCATAGGGACGGAGATCATGGACTCTTTGTTTCAGCCAGCGCAAGTACTCCTTTAACTTCTCCCCGTTCCGACCTAGTTTATCAACATTGTTGAACAAGCCGTGTGGGAGGACATCTACACCCTTGATGATCATCCGATCCGCGTTGATCTTTCGGTCATCACCTGTTTGACAGAAAATCAATACGGGCTCTAATACCAGTTCAAGCCCATATTCCTGAACAATTACTTCTGCCATGGTTACTCCTCTACAACGGGCTACTGCATCAAGGATCGCTTGAGTGACACCATACCGAATGGCAGTATGCATAAGATTACCATCAGCGTCCCTGCATGCGTCAACCTTTTCTGCCAACTCTCGAAAGGAAGTAAGCTCCTGGCCAATAAGAAGAGGTGAGATGTATTCCTCAATAAGAGGAATGTATTCATCGGCCAAGAACAAAGGATCACGCCCACCAGCTCCAGAATACTGTACAGCTGCACAATCTCCATAGGCTACCTGTCCGTTATCCAAAATAATCTGCACAGAGACAGATTCCCCTGCTTGGCGAATACTGGTGAAACCAGGGGTGACAGATTCTCCACGATACGTCAAGCCATCCTCTGTGAAATTACCAGATCGGATGGCCCTTTGGTCATCAAAATAAAAGCCTGTTAATCCCTTTGATAATACAACATCCGCAATTTTCAAATCCATCACTCCTAATAAGTTAGTTTCAAAAGAGGTGCGTGCTGCTGTGCACCATAGACATCTGTTTCCCCCAAATCGCCAGATGCATGAGGTCGAACGATTGTAATCTTTATGGCATGGGCTGGTTTGAAATGTACTATGGATAAGACTTGACTTACATCGATCCCATACAGTTGAGCAATATCCTCTCGTGTAATACTAGATCGTACCTCATCAAATGTCTCCTTATCAGGAAACATTAAGTCAAATGTGAGCTCATAGGGACCCGCGTTTTTGCTTCGAATGACAAGTGCTGCATCTTTCACATATCTCATTTTTGACTCCCTCGCATTTCAATGGGGAATAAAACCGTTCCATCTTCCACCTGCATTAGATGATGCACACTAAATTGGTAGACTTCTCCTGCTGGAAAATCAGAAGGAGAGTATGGAAATGCCAAATTCCCAGCTGTAGACTTGCGCCCAGGATAGCCATAGTGGAGTAATGTAGAACGAGCAAAGCTGCAGATTGTGTCAGCAATATCCTGAGTTGCTGCTACGGCCTCAATGACTAATCCTAACTCATGACCAGGATGGGGCGATGGCTCTAGATTCCCCATTACACCGTTTTTCCCGTAACAGTGGACATGAAGATAGTAATCGTTCAAATTATGGAAATTATCTTTGACTCGTTTCTTTACTTCTTCAATCACAGAGTCAATCTGTTTAATCATAATGGGATCTCGAACACCAGCTATACTAATGGTCCGATATCCAATCAACTGGGCACCTTCTAGTTTCACATAATAATTTTCCGTCGGCTCAAATACTGTTCCAGATACCCTAACTCTGCCACCATCCAGCTGCTCAAACGTTGTATTCGTCAGATCCAAACGTCCGCCAGGGCCAGGTAGGGAATAAGGATCACTTTTTTCATATAGAGTGTGAGCTGCAATGGACAAACGAGTACATTCCCGCTGAGGGTTAAGGGCCTCTAGAATAAAAGAATCGTGCTGAAGATAACCCATCAGGCAGTCACTCCCACTACCAGGATTAGCTGCAATAGCAGCGCACTCCAAAATCTTGCCCATATGGAGCGCCAGCCCCATATCAAAGCCCTTCATAACAGGTAGAGCTGCAAAAGACACAGGATCATAAGCCCGACCCGCCAGCACAATCTGTGCACCTGCTTGCAGAGCTTTTATCACTGGCTCTATCCCCATTTGGGCCACAAGATTAGTAGTAGACGACAAGGTCTCGGTAGTTAATGTACGTGCTGGACCACATGGGAGAATCTGCCCTAATTCCAGTTTCTCGTGTACTAATTTTCGATCAATATCACTGTAGATAACCGCTAAGGGCACATCCACATTTAACGCTTCCAAAATCTCCCTAAGAATATCTAGGTTCCATTCAACATGAGGCCGAGCACCTGAGCCACCAGCTGTGCCAATAATAAGGGGAATGTTCCGTTCAACACTGGCCTTGACCAAAAACTCCAAATCCCGTTTTACTGCCGAACGCTGGGTAAATGATTTTCCCGAACCAAGATAGTAGGGTCCTGGATCGGTGGACCCTGCATCCACAGCGATTACATGAGGGTTTCTCTTCAGTCCCTCTTCGAAAGAGGATACGGGAAATCCGTAACCTAAGATGGCAGTAGGTGACAATACTCGAATTTCATCCAATTTCATCATCTCCTAGCGTGGGCGTCCCACGAGCATGCCTTTACCAATAGCATAAATATCATCAATCACCATCTGAAAGCTTGGTGTCCGTCTTTCAATACGACCTCGTTCTGCCAACTTCGATCGGTGAAACTCCTGGATTTCCCTGCTGAATGGCAGATTACCCCATGACAAGAATCGGATAGCTCCATCATTGTCTCTCGCTGGCATGGTTCGACCAGCATTGCAGACACTCGGCGCAAAAGGAATATCTATTACGCCAGCTTTAAATGCTCTTACTGTTCCTACTGCAATGTCTCCATCGCCCAACTCCAACGTCCGATTTAGGATATGTCTAGTTTCCTCCAAAATAACTTCCTGTTCCTCTGCAAGCTGAGCATTATTGGGATACACCTGATCCTGAAGCATACGAATTACTTGTTTAGTCGCCTTTATGCCTTGGGCATTTGCTTCGCTTGTGGGAATTCCTAATGCTTCATGCGGTGTTTTCACAATTACCTTAGTTGCTTTCCCCAAAGCTGCCGTAACGCCCCCTAAGGAAATTACCCCAAATGCCCGTGCCTCATCATCTGGGAACCCTCCCATCCATTGATGAAAGACAGTTGTAATTATCACATCATCTAAACCCTCTGCTTTTAGGTACTCTTGAGCTAAAATCGGTAGTGTCTGAAGAGCCGCAATGTCTTGATTGAGGTTTCCGCATTGACCATAGCCAAGTGTAATGTTTTTAACGCCTTGTTTTGCAGCTAAGATGGCCTCAATTACTGCCACACTATGGGAAATACATGGTGCAACTAATGTTCCAGTCAAGGGACCAAAAGGTTCCCGATTAATCGTAACGCCCTGTTCTTCATAATAACCGACTAACCGATCAACATACTGCCAATCACGAATACTTTTCTCCAAAGGAACTCGTTTCGCATAGGGAATATTGTAGGAAATACCACCGCCTTCAAAGGCAGTAAATCCTGCCGCTAAAGTGATCTCAGCCAACAAACGTGCATCAGGAGTACCATGTCGGACCTGAACAGGTACAGACACACTTTCTACAACCCTCCGGCAGTTAGCAACTCCGTGGTTTACAGCTGGAAATCCGTTCAGGAGGGAGCGTCCTTCCCGCCTACTTTCCTCCAGTCCTTTTTCCGCCTCCTCGTAACGATTCTGTCTGGTATAAGAATCAATTGTAGTAGGCAGCAGGTCAGCACCACCCTCATCCTCCAGATACTGAAGGAGTTCAATATGACTGTTCAGATCAGCTACACCTGCACGAGGTTGAGCTAAGGTAACACCTTGCTGCCGCGCTTGCAGCAGCCGATGACTGAAATTTTTTTCAGCAGGTAACGACCTGTGAAAACTGACAGCTTCTTCTAGTACTACGTCTTTACCCGTTTCCCACGATGATAAAACCATCTCCCGCTCACTCTGCAGCTTCTCCCAATCTAGTTTCATATTCCCAAATTGCTCTACCACTGCTGGTCCCTCCTCTTAACTCAAAACCTCTAAGGAATTTGCGAGTACAGATAATGCGGCCTCAGGATACTCTTCAGCTAATAGTCCAATGGGCGCCATTAAGTAGTCCCTATCCAAATAGTAGGTGGGGTTTTCAGGGCGCAGCTCGAAAGGGGTGGTTGAATCTTGACTGACTCCCCTTAACATAGCCAGAGGTTCAGAATTGCTTATAAAAACACCACCAGTCCCAATTACTGTCTGAACATTGGACAAGTCCTTACCTTCTTGAACCCATAGGACTCCAGAAGGAGTATAAATCTCTTTCAAGTGACCCACATGTCTACCCACAGCAATATGCGCAGCATAATATCCTAAAGCTTGATCAAAACGCTTACCCTCACTTGTCTCTGGCAACACCTCTGGATTATTAGCCATCTTTTGGGCCTTCTGCTGCACAACTGTCGTTTCCATATTTAGTCTTTCCCCTAAAACATGGGGACCAATAACCTCGACCAAAGGAACGGCACTAACCCGAACTCCTAGGTCACCTTCCACAGTCCGCTTAGAAAACGGCTCTGGCAGGCCCCTTACAACAGCACCTGGTTTTGTAGGATTTCCTGAACCGATGGAATGAACATCCGTTGTGGCTCCGCCTACGTCCACAATCATTAAATCACCCCATCCACGAACAGAACCTGCCCCCTTACTCAATAAAACACCGGTTCTTAAGACAGCTGCAGGTGTGGGCATAAATATGCCTTCAATGAGCCTACTAGCCTTAGCTAGGCCCTTAGCGTAAATGATCTTCTCCATAAATACCTGCCGAATCACATTTCGTGCTGGTTCTACCTGAAGTTTACCAATTTCTGGCATAACATTGTCCGCGATATATGTACTGCAGGACTTGGATAAATATGAGGCAGCCTCTCGTGAAACACTTCGATTACCTGCTATAACAACAGGTATCCCCAGATTCATAGAACCTAGTACTTTAGCATTATGGATAATGTTACTTTGATTACCTCCATCAGTGCCTCCTGCTAACAGAATGATATCGGGCTGAAGCTCTTCAATCTCCGCCTTATCTGCATCAGTCAGCTGAAAAGAATATGTTTTGAGCACCCGAGCTCCTGCACCTAACGCAGCCAGTTTTGCAGCTTTCGCCGTTAAGTCAGCAACTAGACCAACCGCAACCATACGCAGCCCGCCCGCAGCACTTGAACAGGCAAGTTTCCGGCAGTTCTCAATCTCCGTTCTAGATACGCCTTGAGCCTCTAAGGTTTCCTTTAGAGAACTAAGAGCAGCATCCAAACCTACGCTGACGTCATCTGGAGTAGTGGGAGCTTTAGTGTTGGCTAATAAGGCAGGTGCGCTTATATCCACTGCAGACACCTTTGTAAATGTACTTCCAATATCAATTAGAATAATAAGTCTCATGGACTGGGATCACCTACCTATACCCCCAAATCAGCACGGAGCTGAGGAATAACATCTTGGGGCAGCGTACTTGGAGGATAAACCCGATCGAAACCGAGGTTCCTAAACTTCTCCTCTACCTCACTCCATTCTTGACTACCTACTACTAAGTAACCTCCAATGTACATGAGAATATCACCGATTCCCGCTTCGATTAGAGCTTCTCGAAGTCCGCGACAATCAATCTCTGCATGGCCGTATAATGAGGATACCATGATTGCATCAGCATTGGTCTCAATGGCTGCTTCTACAAATTCCTTTTGAGAAACTAGTACACCTAGATTTACCACGTTAAATCCTGCTTCTGAAAAGGAAATCTCTAAGATCTTGTTACCAACAGCGTGAACGTCTGAACCAATAACGCCTAAAACCAGTGTTTTCGTTTCCATAGTTCTTCACCCATCACTTTCCCATTAATACGTACGTTATGCGCTCATTCTAGTCTTTCGCTACATGCAAAAAAAAACCTTCCTACGAAACTCATTGTTCGCAGGAAGGTCAGTAGGCAGACCAGCTTCATAGATCATCCATTCAGCAAAACTGCCATACCCTTTTGTTGGATCATTAACAAATACGTGAGTGACAGCCCCAACCAGCATACCGTTTTGTATAATAGGGCTTCCAGACATCCCCTGGATAATGCCTCCGGTTTCCTGAAGGAGCCGTGAATCTGAAATTTGAACAACAATTCCCTTATCGCTTGGTCGAGTTTGGGTTGACACTCTAATAATCTCAACTTGGAACTTTTCTATTCGATTCCCGGAAAGAACAGTATAAATCTCTGCAGGACCAATTTGTACTTGATGGGCAAAAGCTACAGGTAACGGCTCTTTGAAGAAAGGATGAGTTGGAATTCTAGAAAGCTTACCAAAAATACCAAATCCAGAATTAGCATCAATCGTACCCAACACATCTTGTTCCCCATGAAAAAAACCTAATTTTTCACCAGGAGCACCCTTCAGCCCATAACGTACACTATCGATGGATGCTTCTACGATACTCCCGCCTGTAATCTTGATTGCCCGACCTAAACTGTCTACAATGGTGTGTCCTAAAGCACCATAGCGACCTGATACAGGATCATAAAAGCTTAACGTGCCTACACCAGCCGCCGGATCCTCTAAATAGACTCCCAAAAGATAACCAATAGAGATATTTCCAAATACGTCCGTTCGCTCTGAACGAATTGGCTGGATCTTTCGGGAAAAAGTACGATTGCTCCGGCGAATCACTACCTCCAAAATCTCATTTGTGTGGGCTAAGCGGTTGACCAACTCGCTCACCTGTTCAGGACGCCGCACATCGTTGCCCTGAATAGAGACAATTACATCACCTGGCTGAATCCCTGCATCCCTAGCGGGAAAATGTTCCGCGCCATCCAAATCTACCACTGCCGCTATCTGATTTACTATCAAACCATCGGAAGTGACGAGAACTCCGATAGATTGACCTCCTGGGAAAACCCGAATGAGCGGAACGACATCTACCACCATTTCGGTAATGGGAATCCAACCAAACAAACTCACCTGATATTTGGCTGTCCCCAGCTGGTCAGTAACAAAAGAGAACCGACCCTTGCTTCCAGTTACATCACCACCCTGGGCATCGTATAACCGGAAAGGTGAGCGAATTTCCAAGGAGAACTCTGTTCCTGGAAAAACCTTTACCTCTCTAGGAATACCAGCCCAAGACACCCACCAAGGAGCACTTCCAACAATCAGTACCGCTATCAAAATCACTAAACTCAACCAAATAACAGACCGCCGCACAAAGTCACCTACCCCCTCAGCATTCCGCCTTTATGGTTGTAGGTTACCCTGCACTATAGGGAGATATCAAAGGAACTAGCTGCCATAAGCCCTGCGTAACAGCTCCTTCGCGTGTTCGGAAGTGGTAGTTTCATCCGATGTTCCGCCAAGCATTCTTGTAAGCTCTGCAATTCGAGTCTCTGGCGAAAGCTTGTCCACCTCAACAGTAGTCCGCTTATCCATGGTCTTTTTCTGGACCGAATAATGGTTAGTTCCATAACTTGCAATAACAGGAAGATGTGTAACGCACAGGACTTGACAGTTCTCACTAAGGGAACGGAGTTTCTGTGCCAAATTCAAAGCTGTCCTTCCTCCAATCCCTGCGTCAATCTCATCGAAAATGACAGTTGGTGTCTGATCTGCTTCCACTAGAATAGCCTTAACAGCCAGCATCAAGCGGGATAGTTCTCCACCTGAAGCAATTTTCGCCAATGGCTTTAAATCTTCTCCCAGATTGGGCGCGATCATAAACTCAACAGCTTCCAAACCCTGCCGCTGAGGTATTTCTTCTAGCTCCATGAAAGAGACAACGAACTGTGTATTAGTCATATTAAGATCTGCAAGTTCCGCTTCAATACGTTTCTCGAGGGCTTCCGCAATTTCTCGTCGGGAAACACTGAGACGTTTAGCTTCCTTCATCCATTGTTCGTTCAAAACTGCACTTTCTTCTTCTAATTGATCAAATCGAACCTTACTATTCTCCAAATCTTCCAGTTCACTCTGGGCTTGGACTGAGTATTGGAGAATCTCATCAATATTGGCGCCATACTTGCGTTTTAGGTTCTCAATGAGGTCTAAACGAGTTTGAATCTCGTTAAGTCGTTCTGGATCATCAGGAAGTCCTTCAATGTAATCACGTAATTCTCGACTTACCTCTTCCATTGCTAAAACTGAATCGGAATACATCCGAACCAAAGGTTCTAGTGTTTCATCAAGACCAGATGCTTTAAGCAGTTCAGCTTCACCAATGTTTAACTGACGCATTACTGATTCTTGATTGCCCACATTTTCGTTTAGTATGGCAAAGGCCATTTGGGCAGACTGGCGAATCCGATCCATATTTGCCAGACGTCGACTCTCGTTGGAGAGGGCTTCCTCTTCGCCTTGCTGAAGCTGGGCCATTTCAATTTCCTCGATCTGGTATTTGAGCAGATCAATACGGCGATTTCTCTCACGTTCATCTCGCTGCAGACGGTTTTTTTCGGCCCGAATCTCATGCCACTGCTGATATAGTTCCTCCGTTTGTCTCACCAAATTCATATGTTCTACTCCACCAAAAGCGTCTAAGAGAGACAAATGGGACTGTGGATTCATCAGATTCTGGCTGTCATGCTGCCCTACAATTTCTACTAGATAAGGACCAATTTCGCTGAGCTGTCCCACGGTAGCTAATCGTCCATTTAGGCGGCACTTATTTCGACCATTTCGATAAATTTCACGAGAAATGATAAGTTCATCATCTACCTCTACACCCCACTGTCCTAATTGAGGACGAATGATATGGGGAACCAGAAAACTACCTTCCACTTCAGCAGAATCTGCTCCAGTGCGGATCATTTCAGACGATGCCCGTCCTCCAATCAAAAGACCAAGAGCATCGATAATAATAGATTTTCCCGCTCCAGTTTCACCTGTGAGAACACTAAACCCAGAATAAAATGATAATTCCAACTGCTCGATTAAAGCGAAGTTTCGAATATGCAGTTCTCTGAGCACACTCTCACCCCTCTAATAAAGCTTGGATTTTATCAAAAATACGACCGGTTACCCCTACTGGACGAGTTTGCTGCTCATCTTTTTCTGTTCGAGTAATGAGCAGAATTGAATCATCTCCCGCAATGCTGCCAATCATTCCTGACCACTCCATCTCATCAATAATGGCCGCCACTGCATTTGCTCCTCCAGGATAGGTCTTAACTACTATGAGATTACCACTAAAGTCCACGTCCCTGACGTAGTCTTCAAAAATCCTCTTAGCTCTCCGATTTAGATCGCCCTTAGTCGTACCTGTAGGCAGAGCATATTTATAGCCGCCTTTTCCATTAGGTACCTTAGCCAACCGCAGTTCCTTAATATCGCGGGAAATGGTCGCCTGCGTTACTTTAAAACCATAGTGGCGAAGATGCTCCATCAACTCTTCCTGTGTCTCCACATCCTGCTCCTCCACGATTTTTAGCAATTGATTTTGTCTTCTAGCCTTCATGTGCACCCCCCCAGACTTGAGGCATCTTCAATCTGCTGTGTAAAATCTCAAAGAAAGCCCGTCCACTTAATTTCACAAATTTGGCGGTCTTATCCGCCCTCCTAATCTCTACACGATCACCAGACTTGAGGGGAAATCCCTGCTGACCATCGATAGTCAGCATCACTTCCTCACGGGTTTCACCTAGGTGGAGAGAAACAGACGCAGTGGGACGAGCCAAAACTGAACGAGAAGACAAAGAATGAGGACAAATCGGAGTTATGCAAATGCATTCAAGCAGCGGCTCAATAATGGGTCCCCCTGCCGAGAGGGAATAGGCAGTAGAACCTGTTGGCGTTGAAACTATAATTCCATCTGCAACATAATCCGTCACATGCTGGTCGTCTATATAAGTACTGATGTTAATGATCCGAGCAAAAGTACCGCGAGTCATGACCAAATCGTTGAGAGCACTACACACTGCGACCTGCTTCCCTTTTCTGATAACACGACCCTCAATCAACATACGCTCCTCGATATAGTAATCACCGCTGATAAGCTTCTCCATTGCAGGAAAGACTCCATCTACTTCTAGTTCAGTCAAAAAACCTAAGTGACCTACGTTAACGCCCAACACAGGGACATCGACCTGACTGGTCAGGCGTGCAGCGTTTAGCAGTGCTCCGTCACCACCAAGAACAATAACCACATCAAGCTCTTTCAGGGGAATCTGTCTCGCTAACTGTGGAACCCCTAGAATTTGAGCTGTTTCCTCTTCAAAGCACACTTGAATCTGGCGCTCCAAAAAGAATTCAATAAGTTCCTCAGCTAATGAAATAGCTGCCGGTTTTTCTGTGTGAGGTATGATTCCTACATTCAATCACGAACACCTCGTTTCTGCGCTGGCCGGTGATAGCTCCAAGCATTTATTACGACTGTCTCACTCAACACCTCAACGTCCTGTTTCTCTTCTCCCTTTTTGAAATAGGCAAGATACTCAATATTACCAGCGGGACCCGTAATAGGTGAGAAATCCAAGGCTAGTAAACCTACATTGTTAACCTGCAGCTCTCGTAATAAAGTACGCAGAACATCAATATGCACCCTAGGATCTCGAACGACTCCACCCTTGCCCACACGCCTCCGACCTGCCTCAAATTGCGGCTTGACAAGGGCTACAATCTGACCACAGGAATGAAGCAAACTCAGCACCGCTGGGAACACTTTGGTAAGAGAAATAAAGGAAACATCGATAACGGCCAAATCTGCTGATTCACCAATTTGGTCGGGCTGAAGGTAACGAATGTTCGTTTGTTCCATAACGATAACCCGAGGATCGGTGCGCAGTTCAGGAGCAAGCTGATTCACCCCCACATCGACGGCATACACACGCTCTACACCATGCTGGAGCAAACAGCTGGTAAACCCCCCAGTCGACGCTCCCACATCCACCGCGACAAGTCCAGCAGCATTCAATCCAAACACCTGCAGTGCCTTCTCTAATTTGAGGCCTCCACGACTAGCATAAGGAAACTCGTATCCCCTGATCTCTAACGAAGCATCTAGTGTCACACCAAAACTGGGTTTTGTAATCAGACGACCATCAACATAGACACTTCCTAACAAGATGGCCTCTTTCGCCTGTTGTCTAGAAGAAGATAACCCTTTCTCAACTAACAATTGATCCAAACGCTTACGCACCTTTATTCACCTTCTGCAGCCAGAACCTGCATTCCGCCTAAGACAGTCTGTCGAATGGTCTGGGCAATGCTCTCTGGCGTAAGACCATACTCATCCCAAAGGTGGGGTATTGGACCTTGGGGAATAAACTCATCTGGATAGCCTATTCGGTGAATCACAATACCTCGCTCTGAACTAAGCAGTTCTAGGATACTGCTGCCAAATCCTCCAGCCAGAACATTATCCTCAATTGTGATCACATGCCTTGTCAAACGAGCCAGACGCAGTATTAGCTCCTCGTCAAGAGGCTTTACGGATCGAATATCTACAACGCTGCAGTCTATCTCTGGTTGAAGCAGTTCAGCACTTGCCAATGCGGCATCGACCATATTTCCTACTGCCAATATTACACAATCCCGACCTGTTCTAACCTCTAGCGATCTAACAGGTTCATCTGCAGGTAAAGGTTCCGGGTCAAAGCAAGGTACTGTCACACCTCGTGGATAGCGAATAGCTACAGGTGAGTTCTGCTTTAGAGCCCAAGTTAACATGGAACAGAGCTCTCGTCCACTGCTGGGAGACAGAATAGTAAGACCAGGT
>JAAYRO010000152.1 GCA_012518735.1 Bacillota bacterium | reverse complement strand
CCGCTTTTCTCTAAACACAGCTGCAGTTATTCATGAATATGAGAAGGGAACGGCATCTATGGAAGAGCGGATTGGCGCAGCTAGAAAGACAGCCGAAGCTGGTTATCCCCTTGGTTTTTTAATCGCACCTATTTTCGTCTATCCAGAATGGAAGAAGGACTATGGGGCTCTCCTTAGAAAGGCAGCAGAGAGTCTTCCGGAAGGTGTTTCTCCCAGTTTTGAATTGATCACTCATCGGTTTACTGCTCGAGCCAAGAGCAATATTCAGCACGTATTTCCTGAGACGACCCTTCCATTAGATGAGTCAGAACGGAAATTCAAGTATGGGCAGTTTGGTTATGGGAAGTATGTTTATCCGAAAGAAGTGATGGGGGAAATTAGGGAATTCTTTGAAGAACAGATTGAGGAATATTTTCCAGAATCAAGGATCGCTTATTTGGTTTGAGCCCATACGAAAAATGTTTACCCCCCTAGAGTAAAAGGATTTTCTCCTAGTGTTGACTAAGTAATAGTATATATGATAAAATAAAAAGTTTTATATTCAGGAGGAGACAGTGTGTCTGACTTTAATCTAAGAATCAAAATACGACCTAGGGAAAACTGGTGGGGAGGGGCTGTTGATGATGGTGTTCATATGCCTTTTGGGAATCAGAATTTTACCCGCAGTTTAGATCCTAACCCTACCGACAATCAGGCTGCCCCATTTTTAGTTTCGAATGAGGGAAGATTTATCTGGTCCAATCAGCCATTTGAGTTCTCCTTCCGGGATGGAGAATTGATCGTTGATAGTGAGCGAGCGCCTATTAGGTTCTATGAGGATCATGGTAATCTTCGTCAGGCCTATTGTGCCGCCCAAAAGGAGTATTTCCCATCAACGGGGGAAATCCCAGATCCGTCATTGTTTACCGCTCCTTGTTATAGTACTGCAGTGGAGCTGCTGGACAATCAGTGTCAGAGGACGGTTCTTGCATATGCTGAGTCCATTGTTGAAAACAAGATGCCGCCTGGTGTCTTAATCATTCACGAAGGCTGGCAGGAAGACTTTGGAGTTTGGCATTTTCACCCAGGGCGTTTCCCTGATCCGAAGGGTATGGTAGATCGTCTACACGAGCTTGGTTTTAAGGTTATGCTCTGGACATGTCCTTTTGTAAGTCCTGACAGTCCTCCCGGCAGAGAACTGGCTTCTAAGGGACTTTTACTTAGGGAAAGAGGAGGCGAAATTGCCATTCGCCTGTGGTGGAACGGTTACAGTGCCCTTTTGGACTTAACAAATGATGAAACAGCTGCTTGGTATTTAGAGCAGAATGAGCGATTGATGGATGAATACGGCATTGATGGCTTTATGTTTGATTATGGTGATCCTGGGTATTACAAAGATTCGGATCAGAGTACTGTGTTCAGCCATGCTTCTGATCACTGCCGCTGGTATAACAAAATTGGGCTCCATTTTCCACTCAGTATGTATCGTGCCGCTTGGCGATGTGCTGGAAAGCCTTTGGCCCAGTGTTTAGGGGACAAGCTCCACAGCTGGGGTACAAATGGCTTAGCGTCCTTAATTCCTAACGGATTAGCTCAAGGACTGCTGGGATATGGGTTCAGCTGCTCCCAAGCTATTGGTGGTGCTGATCTTCAAGAACTCCCGCAAGAAAAGATAGATCAGGAATTAATGGTGCGGTATGCCCAATGTGCTGCTTTGTTTCCTATAATGCAGTTCTCAAAAGCTCCATGGAGTATCTTAGACGACGAACACTTAGCTTACTGTCGTGGGGCTGCGCTTCTGCATCAAAAATTAGGCGAGGAGATCTTAGAATTAGCGAAAGATGCAGCAGAGACAGGTGAGCCCATAATTCGACATATGGTATATTCCTACCCTGATGGGGGATATGAAGAGGTTCATGACCAGTTCATGCTGGGTGATGATATTTTGGTGGCACCTGTTGTAAAGAAGGGAGCTGTAAGTCGCACAATTCACTTTCCTGAAGGTACGTGGGTTGGTGACGATGAGAGTGTTGTGGAAGGTCCATGCAGTCAAGAGGTAGAAGCACCTCTATCCCGCCTGCCTTGGTATAGAAGAAAATCGGTATAGAAATGTATGACGCTTTTGAGCCCCAGGAGTCCTCCTGGGGTTTTTCAATATTAGTAAGTATTACTTTGCGAAATTGTTAATTTCAATCCGAAAAAATGGCAGGGATTTGACGGCAAAGCTCGAAAGGGGTAGGTGTGTTCGGATTGGCACCACAAAAAGCAGAGGAGGCTGTCTTGTGAAATCCTTGCGCACAAAAATGGTCATAGCTTTTGCCGCACCTATTGCACTGCTGTTAGTGATTTTTGCTCTGATATTTACCTGGCAGATCAAGAACACTATCATACCGATTACTGAGGAAATGAGTAGTGAAATAGTCTTAAATCGGGCCGTGCAGCTGGATGCAAGAATCGAGGATTATATTCGGGAAGCAGGCATTATTTCTACTGAGTTTTTTTCTGGTTTTGCAGTTGATGTTCGGACTTTAGAAACGAGTCAGCTGGAGCATTATCAAACCCTGATTCGCTCCGATATTGCTGCCCGCAGGCGAGATTTAAGGGAGGGAATTACTGCCGTATTCTTTGTTGATCCCCTCGGCAACTATTATGGAGGCGATGGTTCCGCGGCGGTCGTTAAGGATAGTGACTATTTTCAAGCCATTATTGACAATGATGAGCAGTCCTTTGTGGGACGTCCCTACAAGGACGACCAAACAGGAGATCTCCATATTCAGTTCTTTCATGAAGTTATTAACGATGACGGGGATAAAGTTGGTCTTCTTGGCATTGAAGTACCCTATGTATCTTTACAGACATTGGTCCTAGAATCCCAAATTGGGAACAGAGGTTATGGCTGGGTTGTTGATGGAGAAGGTTTTGTTATTGCCCATCCAGACGATGAAATCATGGACGTCAATGTACTGGATGAAGCACACGGCATTCAAGGATTGTTAGATATTGCCCCGAAAATGATAGCTGGACAATCGGGAGCGGGCACTATCATTCTCCCTAACGGAGAGCGAAATATGGTCTTCTTTGAGCCAATTCCTGGACCATCCGGTTGGACTTTAGCCATTAGTCTGCCCCTAGATTCTATTATGAGCCGAGCTGATTCTTTGCGTGCTTTTACTCTGATTGCATTTGGACTTCTATTTCTTCTTAGTGTGCTGGTTGCCATTATTATGGCCAGCAACATTGCCAA
This sequence comes from Bacillota bacterium, assembly GCA_012518735.1. GTDB lineage: Bacteria > Bacillota > Limnochordia > Darwinibacteriales > Darwinibacteriaceae > JAAYRO01. The sequence continues at coordinate 2,679 of JAAYRO010000152.1, read as the reverse complement.
GCCTATTTCTGCTGTAGCTGTAGAATTAGATTCCATCGCTGACGGTGATCTCCGTCAATCGCTAGATTTAGCCCGTAACGATGAAATTGGGCGCATGGCCAAGAGCTTCAATAAGATGACGTGTACTCTACAGGATGTAGTTGCCAGAATTACCCGTGTGATTGAGGCCATTTCCTTAGATTCAGAAACCCTCACGTCCATTACAGAGGACAATTCCCTTGCCTTAGGGGAAGTGGGCAGCTTGATGATTGATTTCGCTGCAACAGCAGAACAGACCAGCACTGATGCACAGAATATGAGTAAACAAGCGCAGAACACTTTAGCCCTGACAAATCAAGGTAGGGAGCAAATTGAACTTACTGGGGAGATTATGGCAACCATTAATCAAACATCCCAAGAATCTGAATTGGCTATTACTGCTTTAGAGCAAGAGGTGGGAAAGATTGGCGATATGATTGATTCCATTTCTGAAATTGCTGAACAGACGAACCTGTTAGCTCTAAATGCCGCGATTGAAGCGGCTCGGGCAGGGGAAGAAGGTCGGGGCTTTTCTGTTGTAGCACAGGAGGTTCGGCACTTAGCCGAGCAGACACAGGCATTAGTCAACGATGTGCGCGCCACTATGGATGAAGTGGGAGGACAGGTGGAAAAGGCCGTTGGGATCAGTGAGGCCAATAATCGCCAAGTGGGTAAGGGCATGAGTGCTCTACGAGAAACACAGAAAGCTTTCCAGCTGATAGGAGATGATCTCCAAGCTACTGTCCTGAGTTTCAACGAAGTGGCAGCAGCCACTCTTGGGTTATCGCAGGGAAGCGGTGAAATCTCTGCTGCTACCGATAAGCAGATAGATAGCGTTAAGGAAGTGGCGAGTGTGGCAGAATCTGTAAGCTCAATGGTTGATGAGCTTAAGGATTTGGCAGTTATGTTTAGGGTCTAGATAAATAACCTCCAGAACCGGGGTTGGGGATACCCGAGAGAGGAAAACTGCTGGGCGATAAGCCCAGCAGTTTCTTACTTGACAGCTATTTCCTTGAGGTGTCAAGTAATCCCCCTAGTTCGCTCAATTCATTTGTGTCTAGAACAAGTGGAATCATACCCATGGATTTTGTAAGAGTACCTACTAGCATGGAAAATTCAGCTAAAACTGGATAAGAAACTTCATAGGTTAGCCTTTCTAGATCATTGATATGGTTTTTACCTTTTGAAACGAGCATATCGTATTCAGCTCGAACCTTGAATATTGACTCGAGTTCTAAGGAAATATCCCAGATAAGCGATATAACGGAATTACCAATTTCGTCAGTACTAGTGTTGATCTTGACATTTAGGTCAGTTTCAGTCGCATTATCCGAAGGAAATACATTAAATTCTAACTTTAGTAAAGCTAGACCGTTTACTTCTGGTTGGTTCTTCATGATCGTGCAACCTCCCTATGATTGCTTCTGTTAATTTTGATTGACGATTCATCGGTGTTGGTTTCAAAGAGTCGCCGAATTGCTGCCATATGTTGATGATAGAAGGTAATTCTTTAGTTGCGGATTGCTCAAATCTTCCGGCGTTATAGCTTAAGAGCGACACCATGTACTGGTTTAGACTTACACCTTCTTGTTCTGCTTGAGCTGCTAGAATCGTGTGAAGATTCTTGGGCATTCGTAGAACAATTCTCCCACTATGTCTAGGTTCGTCGTGAATTCTAGGAGCGGGTATGTTTTTTTCTGTTTCTCTAGCTACTTCCAGCCAAAGAGCCAATACTTCCTTAAGATTGTTGTATGCCTCATCAGGAGTCTCACCATCTGTCAAGCATCCCTCAAGTTCAGGAACATAAGCAATCCAGCCTCCACCGTCTCCTTCTGAGAGTTGACTTAGACGAACACTGTATCCAAAGAAATTACTATTCTCGAAATTCACCTTTATTCCCCCCTCCATTTTTCAAAAAGAATATCCAAAAACTTGATTGCTTCCTTCACATAAATAGGTTTCAAGGGGTCTGATCGCTTTATGGACAATATTGGCTCAATGTCAGGATGAACAAAAACATAATGACTGCTTCCACCTGACGGTTGTCGTGCTTTAAAACCAAAGTACTCTAATAGACGTTTAACTTGGGCGAATCGCCATCCCCTCGGGTTATGTCTCATTTTTTCAATCATCTTGTTTCTGCGATCAGTCACCAGCCTCACCCCATAGTATCCCCTTGGTACTATATATGATACCATTGTTTTTGAAAAAGTAAAGAGGAAGATAAGGTAAATCCCCAGTATTGCTCCAACGAATAGGCTTTTGTTGTGCTTCAGATAATTTCTGTGTTTCAGGTGTTTTATGACTGCTTGATATGATTAGAGGAGCATTCCTATCGGAAGAGTTTCAGCGGCAGTATCGAGAAGAATATGGCTGGACAGATGAGGCCTTTGCCATTAACGACGAAATGGCCGAGCGCAAGCAGGGTGTCATGCTGCTGGTATTTTTCAGGAGCGTACTGATACTACAACCTTAATCCCGCTGTTAGAAATGATGGAACAGAATCTGGGACGAAGATACCAGAATGTTATTGGGGATGCGGGTTATGAAAGTGAAGAGAACTATTCCTACCTAGAAAGCAAAGGAATTACCAGTTACATCAAGCCCCAGTCATATGAGCGCAGTAAGAAGAGAAGCTTTAAAAAAGACTTCAGCAAGCGT
>JAAYRO010000151.1 GCA_012518735.1 Bacillota bacterium | reverse complement strand
GGTGGTTTAGCAGACTTTACTTTAGTCGGTGACCTTAAAGGTAACGCCGTTGTTGGTAAGGATGGCGATAAGGCTGCTGGCGCACTAGGATTAGAATATGCCTTTATCCCTGAACTAGGGCTGAAAGCTGCTGTTTCTGGTGACAAAGCTGCTGCTGCTAACAAGCCTGACGTGAAGGCTGTTTCTGCCGGCTTGTTTGGTGAAATTGTTGGAATCAAATACGACGGAACCTTCGCTATGGACTTGACAGGTACCGATGAAAACATGCTATTTGGTGGTAAACTCAGTGGCGATCTTGGACCTGTTGGTCTCAGCGCTGAGTATGTAATGGCTCAAGACAACTTCGGTACAGATGCTGGCACTATGTCAAGCAGACCATTTGTTCTAGATAGTGGCGCAAGCAAGATTCAGCTTGGTGCTGATGTTGACTTCTTAGGTATTGCTGTTGACGGCGGATACTACAGAGAAATGGATGCAGAAAACGAGGCGACCATCAACGCCTACAAGTTTGGTGCAAAAGCCGAATTTGAAGTATTTGTACCATTTGAAGTATCTGGACAGTATGCCTTCAACGACACTATCGAGGCAGATGAGAAGAAACACAGCCAGATTAAATTTGCTGTAGGTGATCTTGAACTGTTTGATACCGGTCTTTCCGTTGGCGCTAGTTTCGCTATGATTAAGAATGAATTGAAAGATGGCGCTTGGAAGGATTCTGCAAAATACCTAGGCAGCGATGTTAACATCCTTGCTGGTAATATTGGGTATGAGACTGACTTCCGCGGTGCTGCTCTCGGACTTGGCTATGATGTTGAGTTCAAGATGCCTCAGGAAGACGAAGCTATCAACAGTCTAGCTCACACAGTTTCAGCTAACTACGGGTTCACTGATGATGTGAAACTCAGTCTCACAGCAAAGTTGAACCAGAAGTTGGATAGTGTAGTTGTTAATACTCCTGAGTACAAGGCTGGTTTAGAATTCAAGTTCTAGAAGTACTTGGAATGAAAAAGCCCTCGATTTTCGAGGGCTTTTTTTTACCCACAGAATCAATTAGACCGTAACGAAAAATCTAGTGAGGGATATATATAGAAGGTGGTTGAATGGCAGCGTCTGAATTGGTGGTGGCCATAGATCCAGGGACAGAAAAATGTGGGGTGGCAGTGGTTGGACCTAACCGAGCTTACCTGCAACAAGTTGTGAATCGGGTGGAATTAATTGAGGCTCTCAGGAATATTCTTCAAACATGGCTCATATGCCTGGTGGTGATTGGTGACCGTACAGGTTCGAAGGATTTCGAAAAGGAGATTAGAGCTTCCTTTCCAGAGCTGAAGATTCATTTTGTGGATGAACACCTTTCTTCACAGGAAGCGCGCCTCCGCTATTGGGAGCATAATCCACCACGTGGACTGAGGCGGCTTATTCCCACTACTATGCAGGTTCCACCTGAACCTTTCGATGATTATGTAGCAGTAATATTAGGAGAACGTTACTTTCAGGGAAACGAATGAGGAATGTTCTGTAAATGCCATGAGTTGGCAGGTTTTTCGGGCCTTTTGGAGAAATAAAATAAGGACTTATGTTTTTTGTATTCCATTTTGTATAAGGAGGGGAAGTGGAATGAAACGGCACACAATTATGCTGATTGTCCTCATTCTACTGTGCACATCTTCTATAATGTATGCCTCCACTTTCTCCCAGATTATTACGGAAGACTGGGCGTACCACGCGATTGTGGAGTTAGGTCGGGGGCGTCCTATTCCTGATTTTGTCATTCCCAATGAGATGAGTCGATATCAGGGGGCCATTTTGGTTTCCAGGTTTCTGCAGCATTTGGAGTTGGATGGCCAATCTTCTTTGCGGCGCTTTGGTATCAGCAGAGAAGTTGTTCTAGACAACATGATTTTGGAGTATAACAATCAAGTTCCACAGGAACAACAACTCTCATCCGATCAGGTTGAACTGCTGTATCGGCTCGTTTATGAGTTTCATGATGAATTAGAGGTTCTTGGCTATGCCATCCAAGACTTCGATATTTTACTTGAAACGCAGTCCAAAGCTGAGCTTGGCGGATTATTCGCAGAGCGAAGGTTAGTGTATTCTCAAGAGGCGCTGGCAGCTGCTAGAAAAATAGAGTCGGCTGCTGATAAGATGCCTGCCAATCAGTCAGAGCCGCTTTTGGAACCGGAGATAAGTCTGGAAGGGGACCAGAACCGCAGTTTGTGGCTTGGTGAATTTCCATTGGTCAATAAGTTCATTCCCGATCGAAGTACCCTCGTGGCCCAGAATGAAACTCAGTCTACTGAGTCACCTAAGGTGTTTAGTATTGGTGGAATTGAATTTAGTGGAGCCATTCGGCCTGTGCCAGCTGGTGTTCAGCCTTTAGATAGTCTGCCTGCAGCAGAAAGTGGAGCAGGCTATGGGGTGTCTGTGAAATATGGTGATTTAGCTCTAAATACCGCAATTGATCATATGGCGCTGGAAGATTCGGATACGCCGAAAGTAACAAGTACGTCTGTAGATGTAAGTGTGGGGGTGCCTGATTCGGTTCGTGTTAGTGCTGGATACAAGCATGTAGAGGGACCGGAAGATGTTCTTGAGGCAGATTCTGTACTGCCTACAGTTACATCTCTCGGACTAGAAGTTCCCATTACTGGTGGACGGCTGCGGTTAGGAATGATTTCTGAATGGCCGCGCGGTGATACTCAGCAGGGCACGGAAGATGATCAATCAGCAAAAACAGGAATTCCTCCTAAGAATACAGCAGAGTTGGGACTAAGTTACGAATTTGAGAACGAAAGTTCTTTACGGTTTAATTATCGTTTCATTGATTTCAGTACAGTGAATCAGAGTTATGGAGCAACTGCTGAGTTTTCAATTAAGTTTTAGACGTAGAATGGGAGGTTGTTGAATTGAGAATGAAACGGCTTGTAGTATTGTTGTGTGCTGCAGTGATTGTGGCAGGTATCCCCGTATCTGCCGGTGCCAATGTTACGCCCCTTTCAGCCCTTGTATCGGTGGAAGAGGTTCTTTATGGGGAGGTTCAGGCAGGTTCTCTTTTGGAGAGAATTGAACGAGTGGAAAACGATATTTACGGTAAACCACAAGAAGGGGCAGTTTTGTTGCGTATTGATCGGGTCCAGTCTTTCCTAGAGAGTACGGAAGGAAAAGAAGGAAGTCTGAAATTACAGTTAAATCTTGCTGAATGGGGTTTCATGGCAAGCTTAACAGATGGACAACCTTTGATCGGT
>JAAYRO010000150.1 GCA_012518735.1 Bacillota bacterium | reverse complement strand
TCGTTTTTTTAGTAGTCTCCCGAAAAAAACGAACACCGATCCATTTGAGTGGTGTCCAGATCTCCCTAAACGTATAATAAGGCATTTCCCCAACCCCCCTTGGTCCTTGAAACACCATAATACAAGGATTAGACAACAACACCCTAATACCTGCCTAACGGTACGGCAACATATCGATACATTTCGAGACAATTCAACATTTATTTCACTGAGGGGCTACGATCTCTACACCGTATAAGGGACCGTTTTTTAAGACCCGCACCTGTTTAGTTTGATCATCCACCATAATCTCTGTAGGTCGAATCTTGCGGGTTACCTGATACAGAGTGGAACGAATGGTCGATTCATTTACATCATCCCGTTCCCGCACAAACTCTTGAACAACAGCGCGAGCTGGAACGCCGTCACTAGACTGTTGGGCAAGGACATACAATACAGCTACGATCTGCTTAGTCAAAGAAACTGTATGGGAACGATCTTGATCCGATTCCTTCAAGAAACTGTCGAGCCTCCGAAGTTCGTACTCTTTTTTACCTAACTGAGTACGCAGATCACCAATCTCCATAAGCAGTAGTTCTCGTGCTTGACGTAATGGCTCCTTATATCCCATGGTCCTCTCCTTTCCAAATCTTATATATTATCTATTATGATCGTTCTCCTCAGATAATATTACAGATTCGGAAGAAAGGTTCCGTTTTGCAGCTGCCCAACGGAAAACAAGAAGAGTGAAGATAGACCCACCAATGATAATTGGAATATAAAAAACTACAGTACGCCACAAGACTATAAAAGTACCTAGAGCATGCTTGGGCAGCGTCTGCTCTAGGACTAAATAGGCCACCAACTCTGCAGTACCTGCTCCCCCTGGAATCGGTGAGAAAACGGGGGCTACTCCTAACAGAACAGATACCCCATAGCGCAAGATCCCTTCAGAGACGCCAAAACCAGTTAAGAGAGTAAAACTGGCCAAATAATACACCACATAATATGCAAAAGCGGCTGCCAGTGACCGAGCAAAATACCGACCTTTCTCAGAAAATATCTGTTTGTAGGTAGCCTGAAACTCATTCACCCACTGGCCGGTCTTAACTGCAAATGACTGATCCTCTTCTTGGTCGAAGATCTTCTTTTTCTGGAGCCATTTTCGAACCCATGTGCTCCGTGAAGCAAGATAGAGCAGAGCAATGAGAACACCCATATATAACACAAAAGCAATCCGGACGTAGATTAAGAATTTCCCTACACGAGGCGGGACTTGATCAAGCAGACTGAACACGATTAGGGATAGAGCGGCTAGACTCAACTGTCCTGCCATTCCTCCAGCAGTCACCACTGCACTAGCCCGAGGTGCACTTACCCCCCGCCGATAAAGGACATAGATAATGAGGGCTCCTCCACCGCCAGCAAAAGGTGTTACTAACGTCAAGAAATTGGCCGCAGCCAATGCTACAGTCAGTTTCCACCATTCGATGTGGTGACCTGTTGCCCTCGTTAAAGCCCGAATCCTAAGAGCGTCAATTCCCCAAGATAGTACGACACAGCTTAGTGCCAAAAGGAAATACGATGTAGGATAGTTTTCAAGCTCTTGTAAGATCTCTCTTGGATTGGCAACTTTAGAAAAAACCATTATTAAGGAGAAAATCCCACATCCAAGTGCGGCTATGATTCCCTTCCATGGAACTTTCCATGATGCCATATCAGAATTTTGCATTCGTTAATACCTCAATCGCTCAGAATGTGTAATTAGATGGGTGTCTTGATAATACACTGCTAAGATACTCTTGTAGTCATGGGCTGCCTCTGCCATGCCCTTTGCACCCCATTGGCTCATGCCCAATCCGTGTCCACTTCCCCCACCTAAAAAGGTTATTCTTGTAATTTTACCCTGTTCGTTCCGGGTCATTTCTACAGCAAAACAAGCACTGGGCAGTAGTTCTTGATTGAATAGAGAATCTCCATTCCTCTTCAAAACTACATCAGATCCTCCAGTATATTTCCTGGATGGTCTAATGATGGAGCGAATGTTGAACTCTCCTTCAATCCGTACAGTACCTGTAGTTCCCACAATATCTAAAGCAGTAACTCGACCAGCATCATCACGTGTTACAATTACTAGATCCTCAACCTCACCTACTGATTGTAAGGGAAGAGTGTTTTGAATCATATGAGTTAATTCTGCTCCCGACAGGGAGAACTGCCACCGAAACCACGGTGAATCCTTATCATAGCTTATGATTGTTCTATCATACCACACTTCCGCTGAGTCCATAGAAACTCCTGCTGAAGTAGAGTGGAAATACGTTGATCCAATGGTCCCATCCTGCTTCACCAGAATCTGACCCCTAGTAGCATCAATGGCTTGTTTGGCCCTTTCTGCTTCTAGTTGATTATTATATACCTGGGAGCTGGTGCTGTCATCAACATGATACCCTCGACTTCCCTGTCTAGAGTGAATCGCCTGGGCCACTGCGTAGGTACGGGCAGCTACTGCCTGCGCTTTCAATGCCTCTAAGGGCCATGAAACTGGCATTTCACTCGGTACTACTTGATACAAATACTCCTCTAAACTAACCTCATTAATCACTAGGAAACGATCTTCACCCTCTAGCGTAATCTCAAAGTGACCTCTATATTTCGGATAGAACCGCCTACCAACACCACGCTGAAAAGAGTCAATTTGGATCATACCGTCAGGGTCGGACCAGATATATACCCGCTCCGTAAACTCCCAAGCTTTCCCCTGTGGATCAGTAAAGACTAAAATCCCATCCTGTGCAGAGACTGTCACCTGCTGCTTAGAGTCAACAACAAAGCCCCGTCCTGTGCGCCTTTCCTCAACATACAAACGAGATACGGCCGAAAACGCAAGGGTTTCATGTTCAATACTTGAAAACTGGTCCGTAGTGATTGCTACCCGCATTGTCTGAACAAACAATGGATCGAAAACATCAATTCGGAGAATCTGCCCTCCATACATGGTAGCCATTACTTCCTTAAAACCAACCAAGACAGATTGTAACGGAACAGCCCACTGCTCTCCTTCCCAGTGCTGGTAGACGGCTGCCGTTGGGCTGATTTCCAGTTCACCATGATACTCAAATTCCATCATGGTCTTTGATACCCGCAGTACCTTGTCGGGAGGAAGAACGATGGGAGCAGGAACGACCTGTACGGGAACGGCATCGACTAATCGTTCGTATCCCGTCTTAGTCCAAACATATGCCTCTACCATGAGGGTTTCAGAACCATTGGTCCCGAAAAGCAAGGGCAGGGAAATGGAACCCCATCCTTCCTTAAG
>JAAYRO010000149.1 GCA_012518735.1 Bacillota bacterium | reverse complement strand
GCGGACCACTTAGTCCGCTATGTGGCAACATCATGCTAAACGAATGTGACAAAGAACTTGAGAAGAGGGGGCACAGATTCGTCCGCTACGCGGACGACCTGCTAATCTTCTGCAAAAGCAAAAGAGCAGCTGAACGCACCCTAGAAAACATCGTCCCGTTTATCGAGAAGAAACTATTTCTCAAGGTAAACAGGGAGAAAACCCAAGTAGGATACATTCGAAAAGTGAAATTTCTTGGCTACGGGTTTTATGTTTACAGAGGCGAAGGACGCCTAAGGGTACACCCTAAGAGCATCCAGAAACTAAAAGACAAAATCCGCGAAGTTACAGGGAGAAGCAATGGCATGGGCATTGAAGCGAGGAAGACAAGGCTTAACCAAATCATCCGAGGCTGGATCAACTATTTCAAACTAGCGGACATGAAGAAACTCATGCAAACGCTGGACGAATGGGTACGTAGTCGCGTACGAATGGTCACTTGGAAGATATGGAAGAAGGTAAAGACACGATTTCAAAACCTGAAAAGCCTTGGCGTGGACGAAGAACGAGCGTGGATGTGGGCAAACACAAGAAAAGGCTACTGGCGAACCGCCCATAGCCCTATCCTGTCAACAACCCTATCCATTGAACGCTTCAAGCGAGCAGGATATCTTAGTCTTGTTGATTATTATTCTGAAGTGAAAGCGTAAACTTTGGAACCGCCGTGTACCGAACGGTATGCACGGTGGTGTGGGAGGTCGGCTACTCAATTAATGGGTAGCCTCCTACCCGATTCTTGCAGCCGTTACGGTTTCAGCCATGGAGGGAGAACAATTCTGAATTTCCTCTCGCCCCGTAACGACATAACGATGCTTTGCAGCACAATGAAGAGATACAGCAAGAGCCCACTGACGATCGCTTGTAAGTTCGATTGGACACCCGCCGCCCGGATCAGTTCATTGATTGTCAGCAGGGTCATCGTGCCGATTGGCGCGCCTAGCAAGTTCCCCACGCCGCCGTTGAGTAGAATGCCACCAATTACATTTGAAGCGATTGCTTTCATTTCAAACAATGCCCCGTTTCCGATATTGCCAGCTCCTGTTGTCATGAGGTACACAAAGCCTGAGATACCGGCGGTCAATCCGCAGATCACGTATGAGAAGAATCTTGTTCTCTTTACATTGATACCCAGCATCCGAGCACTCTGACTATTACCGCCAATAGCGTAGACATTGCGCCCGAAGCGGGACCACTTCATTAGGATCGCATAGAGGATTATAAGGACTACCACAACAATTACGCCTGGCTTTATTTCACAGGGGATGAAATAACCCAGCCTGTTTACAGTGCCCAACCAAGGTATTTCTATTGTATAATTCCTCAAGGCCACAAAAGCAGGCATGGTCACATTGATAGGGTCTTTATGGAGTGTGGTCAAGAGCCCCTGCGCTAGGAACATTCCGCTCAGGGTTATGATAAATGGCTGGATTTCCAGATAGGCAATGAGGAAGCCGTGCAGCACACCAAAGGCAGTGCCTATCGCCAGGGCAAGAAGTAAGGCTCCCCAAATGCTCGCCGCTCCAGATTGCAGCAGCATTGCACAGGCCATAGTGACCAGACCGCATACCGCGCCTACAGAAATATCGATACCGCCTGCGATCATAACGACGCACAGGCCAAGCGTAACGATAAAGAGCGCAGCGTTCAGGTTAAACAAATCAAAGAAGGTCTGAAACTGCATGAAACTGCCCGGATACCTGATCAAGGCAAACCCGTACATCAACACAAAAATAATTCCGGCGATCATAAAAAGAAGATTCGAATTCGAAAGTCTTGTTTTTGGCTTGGTTGTGTTTGGAGATTCCATTCTACTCCTCCTTTTTCCCAGTTGTGTCAGTTACGAAAACCCCCGCATTGTTTAGTCCATCTGTCTGGAGTCCGGAGTAGAGAGCGACGATGCTTTTCCGATGGTTTTCGCCTTGTCTAAGACTTTCCTGACAAAAACCCTAACCACCGGCGAAGCAATCACCATCAGAACTATGATGAAGACGGCCTTAAAGGCCTTGATGGCCTCAGGGTTTACCTCCAGCCGGAGCAAAGTTCTGTTTAGCATCTCAATCGTGTATGCGCCGATAATAGAACCTGTGATGCTGAACTTTCCGCCGCCCAGCGAATTGCCGCCTAAGGCAACGGCGAGAATCGCGTCCATCATGATAAACTTGAGCAGATTAACGCTATCATGGCGTCCAGCTTTATTAACTGCGATAAAACCCGCTACCGCGCTGCAAACTCCCATAATCAAAAAGGTTAAAAAGATAATCTTTTTCGGGTCGATACCATTAAGGCGCACTGCACTTGGGTTGATCCCTACAGACTCTACATAAAGCCGGAGATTTGTTTTCTTGAGCACCACCGCAACGATTGCGATGAACACGGCGGTCAAGATTATTGGGGTATGGATGGGAATTCCCGGTATTACGGTACCGATTTTATTCGAGATCTCGTTCGCCAGGATGGGCGATACTTTGCCATCAATCATAAAGGCGATCGACCTGCCCCCTAAGAATAGGATGAGGGTGGCAACCATGGGCTGAACGTTAAAGACCGAAACTAGGGTGCCATTGAAAGCGCCGATCAATATTCCGGCCACACAGCTGATAAAAAAACCTACTAGTATGGTCAACAAAGTGACCTCTCCAGCGTTTAAGACGTACCAAACGAAGATGGCGGAAGTAATAGCGCCATTCTCGCCGATACTAATGTCCTGCCCCCGTGAGGCTGCAGTAACAAGGGTCATGCCGATTGATAGAATAACCAACTCCGAAGCGCCGAAAAGTATATTCGGAATGTTTCCGTAAAACGCCCCGTTTACCATGGTGATTCTGAAGTAATCAGCACCCTTGATCAGATTAACAATAATAAGGAGCACTAGAACGGAGAGGGGAAGGAAGAGATGAGACGAGCGATTGATGTGTTTCTTTAGCTTAGACATGTCCTTTACCTCCCTGTGCGATCATGTGCATAGCATCTTGTTCCGTCACATTCATTCCACTGAGCTCTCCGACAATTTCTCGGTCTTTCATAACGATCAGTCGAGAACAGACTCGGATCATTTCGTCAATTTCGGATGATATGAAAGTCAGGCTCACCCCGTCTTCAGCGAGCCTGAGCACAAGTTTTTGAATCTCCACCTTGGTTCCGACATCGATTCCCCGTGTGGGTTCATCGAGGATCAGGTACATAGGGTGGGTGAGCAGCCAGCGGGCTAGTACTACCTTCTGCTGGTTGCCGCCGGATAAAGAATCAATTGGCGTGTTAATCGATGGTGTCTTTATGCCCAGCTTCTCGATATACTCGTTAGCAAATTCCTCAGCCTGTTTCCGCGACAGAGGTCTGAAGAAGCCTTTCATCACCTGCAAGGCCAGGATAATGTTGTCACGTACTGAGAGTTCGCCCACAATTCCTTCGTGCTTGCGGTCCTCTGGTAGATAGCCGATTCCGTTCTTCATGGCGTCAAGGGGGGTCTTGAGTTTCACCTTTTTACCATTTATCTTTACTTCGCCGCTTGTTACCTTATCCGCGGCAAATATTGCTCGAACACTTTCGCTGCGCCCCGAGCCGAGCAAGCCAGCAAACCCGTTTACCTCGCCTTTTTCGATCCGAAAATCAAAAGGCCTTACTCCAGCGGCACTGGAAAGCCCCGTGGCCTCGAACACCGGCACACTGTCACTTGAGGTTTGCGGTTCCTGTTTTTTCATTTCCGAAACATCACTTAGCGCCTTGCCCATCATTTTGGAGATCAGCTCTATTTGGGAAAGGGCAGCTGTTTGGTATTCGCCGATCAGCTCTCCATTGCGAAGCACTGTAATCGTGTCGCTGATCTCGTAGACCTGATCGAGAAAGTGGGTAATAAAGATGATTCCTACACCCCGGGCTTTCAGTTCGCGCATGAGGGCAAAGAGTTTTTTTACCTCATCTTCGTCCAATGAAGACGTGGGCTCATCTAGGATCAGGATCTTACAATCCATATCGATGGCGCGGGCAATCGAGACCATCTGCTGTACCGCAATGGAACAGCTGGAGAGTTCTTGAGTTGGGCTCGCCGGAATACCGAGGGAATCGAGCAATTGTGCTGCCTTGGCGTTCATCTCTTTCCAGCGTACGAAACTGTTTTGGCTGCGGCCGATAAACATGTTCTCTGCCACGGTTAAGTTTGGGCAAAGGGCAATTTCCTGAAAGACGGTGCCAATTCCCATGCTCAGCGCTTCCTGGGGCGATCTGCAGACAACGTTCCTTCCATCTAAAATAATCTGACCGGCATCCTTTTCGTAAACACCGGTTAATACTTTAATCAGTGTGGATTTGCCCGCCCCATTTTCGCCCATTAGTGCGTGGATTTCACCTTTGCGGAGCACGAAGTCTACATTCTGCAGAGCTTTAACCCCTGGAAAGGATTTGCTAATGCCTTCCATTCTGAGTATAATTTCTGACTGCAAGCAAAGACCCCCTTATAGGTAGCATATAAATGAACAGCATTGCAGTTGGCCGGAGCAGAGCCGGCCACCGCAATGCATGAACGCTTATACAATCTACCTTGTGATTACCCCTTTACCAGGATCGACATTGATTCCGTACTTCTCGATATCTTCGTCAGTGATTGTGTTGGAATCCAAAACAATCTCTTCCTGATAGACGATTCCAGAGGGGATATTACCAGTTCTGATCCACTTTTCAATTTCAGCGGCTTGGCGTGGATTACACTGTACATCAGCATCCCAGTAACCAGCCTGTACGTTCCTTAGGGCAAAACGGTTAAAGTCAAAACCAATTATCTTGACCTTGCCGTCTTTTCCATGGCTGATTCCGGCTGCCTCAAGGGCTTGAACGGCGCCTTGGGCCATACCGTCATTTTGGGCATAGATCACGTTGAAATCCTTGTTTGCTGCTATCGCGGCTTCAACCACTTTGCGGGCTTCTTCAAGGCTCCAAGTGTCTCCACCTGTTCCATCAGCCACAATAGTGAGTTTACCTTCTTCTGCGGCTTTAAGTACTGCTGCGCTGCGTCCTATTTCCGCTGCGCTGCCCATTTGCCCGCGAATCAGGACTAGGTTGATTGGTTCTGGAACATTGTTCAAGACCCAATTCACTGCCAATTCACCCTCATAATACATATCGGAGAGCAGTGCTACCTCATAGTTTGAGGGATCGGTATCAATTTCACGGTCAAAGAGAATTACTCTAACGCCTGCTCTTTTTGCCGACTGCAGGACATCATCCCATCCTGATGCATTTGCGGCCGAGATTAGGAGATAATCCACTCCATCTCGAATATACCCTCTGGCTGCAGCTATCTGCTCGCTATTGTCCGCAGTGTTGGTCTGTTTTGCGTCATAGCCGTTTTCCCTTGAGAAGACCCTGTTCATGTCTTCCACATTGGCCTGACGGTAGCCGGATTCTTCCGGTGGTAAGTTTACAATCCCAATCTTAATCAGTTCTTCTGCTGCTACTATTGCCGACCCATACGACAAAACCAACATAACCATCAACAGTAACAATCCTACTCTAGGCAACTTTTTCATCATTAACCTCCTCCAAATTTTTTAGTCGGAATCAAGGTAACCCATCTGACGTTTCGAAAATCACCTTCCGAGTTCGTTTATCTGGCCCTAATGCTCCCCTCCTTTTTTCCATTTTTTCCAAATCATATATTGAGCTGGCTTTGCCAACCTATTGGCTGTCAATCTGTTATTAATAATATGGACAGTCAAGTTGAATAGACATCTTTTATGCGATTAATTTTAAGGAACTCATTTAGCCACTAAATACAATTAGGGCCTTTTTAACTCTGGCGACCCCTATCGATTCGAGTCTTCCTCTGAAACGCAATAATAACGAGGATGATGTCACAAAGCTACTTCTATATGTTTGTATTGGTAGGAACAATACCCCTCAAAACTCCCTGTAGTTCCAAGTATGGTGCTTCACAGCAAATCATCAATTCGGCCAATTATTGTTAGTTTATAACCTTTACCCTGTTTTCCTTGTTTACATCTTCGCGGTATTATTAATGTTAATGTTATAGTATGGCAAAATAAATGTCAAGCAGACATGTATGTGCAACATGCCATTGTTTTCCGGGATGACGTGATATTAGACATACCCGCCAGTTTCTAAGGGGCAGTTGATGGCCGCGGTAAGTGTGCTAATCCACGGGGTGGATTTCGGCGAGTGGCGGTGAACGAGGGGGCTTTGTGCAAAGACTAGGAAAGTTTCAGTGGCTAACGGCTAGAACCGAGCTAAGACGTTTCGCCCAGAGGGGTAGAAGTTTCCCGCACCAGAAGGAAAATCTGCCCAACATTTTGAAGAATGATGGCAAATGAACTCACTTTTGTTGCGTTGATAACCTGCTATTTTTACTGCAATTTTACTGCACTTTGGTTGGAAAATGGCGGCTTTTGACGGGCGTATACGGACTAGCGCATTTCAATTATCCCAGCTAGACAGTCGGATATGGACATCTGTGTCTAGTAGCGGAAATGACTGTTTAGAGTTCCTAAACCGTGTGTCGGACGTTCGATTCGTCTCGGGGCCGCCATCTTGAATATTGATGAATAAAGAGTTTGAAGCCAGTACCCCTAGTGGGCATACTGGCTTTTTATCATTTTACTGCACTTTTTACTGCAATCTTTTTTGGCGACGTTGACTTTAAGCGTAGAAATACATTGTGAACAAGCAAAAAGGTCTTGTGGAAAAAACCGTATTTCTTAGTTTTTTAAATAGGTGGATCTGCTTTTCGGCTGGTGTTTTAATCTTTTTGATTGTAAGCGTTAAGGTGAGCACACATTGACACCAACTCTCACGCGCATCATCAGGTGCGAGCTCCTGAACTTCTGGATCTGGGGACGAAAAAACCCCACTGCATGTGAGCGGTGAGGCTGTAGGCTATTTCTTCTTGGGAGTGCGGCAATGTTCTGGTATCGTGTCGGACCAGGGCATGACATGAAGTGACATCTTTGGCTAGTATTTTTTAGACCATTCTATTCAAAAGTGTAAAATATGTAAAGGCCAGCAGGATTTTCGCCAATTATAGTGAAAAATATGATTTGCGGGACATGTGTTCCTTGGATCAAGCGAGTTGCATGTACTTGGAGTAAGTAGTGGCAATGTGGGAAAGGGGATGGATATGAGGGTTGATGGATTGAGACCTAGGTGGATAGTACTACTTCTAGTCGGAGTTCTGCTGTTGACAGGTCTACGGTCATCGACGAAATTTGATCATCATACATCAAGCGTAAAGGGGGATATTCATGGCTAAAATCTGTCCAGTATGTGAAGCGACAAGAGCACCACTTCTTGGACTCCTGCAACACGCTAAAGATGGCCCCATATGCCCGGGCTGCTATCAACTTAGTCCCAAAATGGAGAGTATCCAAACGCTTAAGCAATTTTGGGAAATTAATGAGAACCGTAGGAAAAAGTTTGTACAGACGTTGAGCATTGAAGGATTGGCGAGCAAAGTTATTATCGACGGACAGAACAGGTTGTTTTATTTTGTTACGGACGGCAAGGCGGGGAATAATCGTTATTCCTTTAGCGAAATTACTGGATATTAATTTGTACAGCTGGAGAGCACGACTGTCACTGAGTCTAAGGGTGGTATCCGACGTTCCCTTATTGGGGGTGCAATTTTCGGGCGTGCGGGTGCGATAGTTGGGGCAACAACAGCGAAAAAGGTGAGTAAGGAAATACCGGGTAATACAATTCTGGAGATATTTCTAAACTCTTTTTCTGGTGTACAAGTCAATAGTCTGTATGAACCTCCGCCAGGTCTAACGACGTTTCTTGATAGGTGTATTGAAGAAAACCTGCGTGAACATGGTATCGCTAGTACGACAAGTGTAGCTGATGAACTGATGAAATTAAAAGCTTTACTTGATGAGGACGTTATCACCCAGGTGGAGTTTGAAAAAGCGAAAAAGAAACTATTGGACTCTTAAGCCTTAAGGGACAAGAGTAAACTCTGATTAAATGTCACGTAGTGAAGGCAATGGACTGGGATTATTACCTTGTTGCAGTTTGTCCTCTGTATTGATGAGGGGTCTTAAAAGCAATTTGGTGATATGTCAAGAGAGAAAAACCAATAATCTATGAGAAATCTGCTGATTTTTGGCACGCTCAATAAGCCTGGAGTGTTTTCCAGAAGTAATCGAAGAAGTTTTGATTGTTTAATTGTTTGATCTAGTGTTGTCGCTAGAATAGAGTTGATTTTCACTCAGCAGCTTGAAAATCAGTCTTACGAGTTTACGTGCTGTCAATGTGAGTGCTCGTTTATGCTGGTGTGTTGTAGTTTCATCGTACTTCTTGTGGTAGTATTCTTTGTATTCAGGAATGTATCTTCGGACACAATTGGCCGCTTCTATCAGATAGTATCTGAGATATTTGTTCCCAGTCTTAGTCATTCGTGTAACGTCAGCGGTGTAGGGGCCTGATTGCTTGACACGCCAGGTTAGACCGGCGTACTTGGCCAACTTGTCGTTACTTGAAAATGCCGTTATCGTGCCTATCTCCGATAGGATTCCTGAGGCAAAGGTAGACCCTATGCCAGGTATAGATAAGAGACATTGAAATTGATTGGTGTTAATTCCCTTATACTGTTTCACAATCCCTTTGTCGATGATCTTAATCTCTTGCTGCAATGCTTGAACGATGTTGAAAGACGATGCGATAGCGAGGTTAAGTGGCTCATAGAGAACTTTATCCAGTCTGTACGAGTCACGGGCGGCCTTTTGAAGTAGCTTCGCTGTATGTTCTGCGTCAACGAATCGATTTTTGCCTTTATCCCTTACGAACAGAACTAGTTCTTCGAGGCTGGATTCAGCAATGTCCTCAAGGGTAAGGAACTCTGTTAAAACGCCTTGAGCTGTGACACTATAGCGATTAGAAAAAGGCTGTTCTGTAGGGTCGTTGATTATAGCTAGTTCGCTGAATTTGAGGTATATGTTGTTGAGCATATATGCTTTTTCTCTAGCAATGGATTCTACTACATGTAATCGGTGGCGGGTAAGGCGCTGGAGAGCCAAGAACTGGGCTCCTCTCCAAGGTTCGGTTGTGATCTTCTGTGCACGGGCAAAATCGGCAATGACAAAAGCATCAAGAGGGTCGGTTTTGTCCATATCGACAAAGGTTTCTTTGTATCTCGCTGTAGTTTTGGGGTTGAGACAGTAAACCATCGGGTGAAAGGGCATGAGTTCATCACATGCAGAGAGGTAATTGGCTATGTGAACGCTATAAAAAGATGTGGATTCAAGGGCAATTGTTACCCGATCAAGATTATTATCTAACAGACACCTTTTGAGTTGTGCAGCGATGTTTTCAGCACCTGGAGAGTTGTTCGAGTCCTTCAAAGTCAACAGCTTGTCCCCTGAAAAATCAAGCGCACACAGAACGTTTTGGCGAGCACTTACATCCAAGCCAACGTATAACGTTGAAGTAATGAATTCTTTCACGGTATCACCTCCTTTCCGGCTGGCGGTGTCGTGATGAGGACAAAGCCAAAGGCGGACCCTAATCTTAAAGACCTCTGAAACCTCGCATTATTAGCATTTTCCTATGAGAAATACCCTGCTGAGTGGGCTACTCGTAGGTGATGCAGCATTTGAGTAAGCATTTACAGTCTTTAAGTTAGGAAGCATGCTTCCGGAGCAGTTATCTGCAAGGAGAGTAGGAATTTCCTTCGGCATTATCCCTTAGGATAATTCTACCATTAGGGTCCACCTTTGGAATAAAAAAATATGCTTGAGGTTTTCAGCCTCAAACATATTATACGAGGGAGAGCAGCTATGAAAAATATGTGTACTTCTCCAACGATTAGAATATTCATTCATACGATGATACTTAGTATTATTGCAAGCTTTTCGCATTTTGCATATAACCTGAGCGGAAGAAACTTAATTGTAGGACTATTTAACCCTGTAAACGAAAGTGTATGGGAACATCTTAAGTTCATGTTTTTCCCATTTCTATTATGGTGGATAGTCATATATCTTATGAAAAACAGAAAATGTGAAATACCAGTAAATACTTGGATTGTATCAGCTGCAGTTTCTTTAGTCGTAGCACCCTTATTTGTTGTATTGTTATTTTACAGTTATACAGGCGCTTTAGGAATTAAATCTGTGTTTGTTGATATTCTTTTGGTACTTATATGCTATTTTCTTGCACTTTCTATTGCATCTCATCTTCTTAAATATTTAGAGCCTAATAAGCTGGTAGCAATCGTAGCGGTTATTGCAATTGCAGTTATGTTTATTCTGTTTTTTGTATTTACATTTAGACCCCCACAATTGCCAATCTTCTATGATACATTAACGAAAACGTATGGCATTTAATTGGTTGATCCGAAACAATATGTATGTCGTTACTGCCCTTCAATTGAGCCATCATTCCACATCTGACTGAGCCACCCTGTCGCAGGGAGTGAGCCACCATCAAAGAAGAGGTGGCCTTATT
>JAAYRO010000020.1 GCA_012518735.1 Bacillota bacterium | reverse complement strand
CATCTTCTCGTTCTTTAATGAAGTCGGCCGCTTGTGCAACCTGAGCCGCTCTTTTTACCTCCTCCTCTGTTGCAGTCTGTTTACCCCGTCGAATGTTTTGGCTGATAGTACCTGAGAACAGCACTGCTTTTTGAGGAATATACCCAATCCTTGAGCGAAGCTCTTCTTGAGTCATATCGCGAATATCTACCCCATCCAATGTGATTCGACCTTCATTTACATCATAAAACCTTGGAATAAGATCGAGCAAAGTTGACTTCCCTGAACCAGTACCCCCAATTACTGCCGTAACCTCCCCAGGTTTGGCAGTAAAGCTGATGTCATGTAGAACGGGTGCTTCTGCACCAGGGTAGCTGAATGTCACATTTTCAAACTGGACAACACCCTCGTTCCGTTCTGGTATAATAGGTTGTTCCGGATCCCTAATAGCAGGAACAGTATTCAACACGTCATTTATCCGCTCAGCCGATGCGGAAGCACGAGGCAGCATAACAAAAATCATAGAAAACATAACTAGGGACATAAGAATCTGAATTGCATACTGCAAAAACGCCATCATATCCCCTACCTGCATATATCCTGCGTCAATGCGATGACTTCCAAACCAAATAATAGTGATGGTAGTTAAGTTAAGGAGCAGAGACATTAGGGGCATTAGAACTGCCATAATTCTATTAACCCGCAGGGCTGTGCTGGTCAAATCTTGGTTAGCTTCACGAAACCGCTCTTCTTCAAAATCCCCTCGATCAAAGGCCCTAATAACCCGCACACCCATAAGCTGTTCTCGGAGAACTCGATTCAGACTATCCAGCTTCTTCTGAAGAATCTTAAACAGAGGTACGCCCTTTACAGCTACAATGGCAATCACAGCAGCAACTAAAGGCAGCACTCCCACCAACATCCAGGCCAACTGTGCATCCTTTCGAAGTGCCATCAGCACACCGCCTACTGCCATCATAGGTGCTCGAATCACCATTCGAAGAATCATTAAGAAGACACCCTGCACCTGTTGAATGTCATTCGTAGTACGTGTAATTAATGATGCAGTTCCAAACTTATTGAATTCCTCTAGAGAGAACTCCTCGACGTGGGAAAACAGGGCATTTCTCAGATCACGACCGAACCCAGTGGAAGCCTTAGCCCCTAAATAGTTGCCAAGGATGGCACAAAGCAAGCCGCCGAAGGCCACCAAGAGCATAAGACCACCTGTCTTCCAAATAAAACCAATGTCACCTCGGACTATTCCCTGATCCACAATTTCGCTCATCAAATCTGGGAGCTTCAGCTCCGTCAACACTTCCAAAAACACCAATATTACTACTAGAATAATGGGAATTAGGAAGGGTTTCATGTACCTACTCAGTTTCCTCATCCTTGTTTTCTCCTATCTTGTTCTGCTTTTTTGTACTCTACAAAATCTTTGGCTTTTGATATGAGTCGGACAAATTCCCGAGAATCTTCATGGCCGAGATACTCTACCATTTCAGCCATTGTCTCCTCGAAATTTTCCCTTGCCGCTTCTACTAGTCTGTCCCCTTTTTCTGTAGGTCGTACGAATACAACACGTCGATCTGAATCATCGTTAAGACGCTGTACATAACCCTGCCTCTCAAGTGAATTTACCATAGACGTGATGGTTGGGCGGGTGACGTCCATCAACTCACCCAACTCCGATGGTTGAATTCCCACCTTACCTGGTCTTAAATTGTGACTGAGGCACATCAAGAGCATCATTTCACTGTGACGAATCGGCAGCGGGTTCTCTTCGTGCCATTGGTGTTTCCGTAAACTCTCTAGAGCGTTAATTAAATCCATTACCAAATCTGGCTTAGAACTCCTCAACACGATCACACCTTTATTGTTAGACAACCTAATAGTTTGCTATAAAAACTATTTTCCCCTAATAGTATGCGTTTGTCAAGTAAAAAAGAGACACTTGCGTGTCCCTTTTATACCAAAATAACTCTGTGATAAACCTTCTTGCCTTTTCTAATAATTAGTTCATTATCATCAAAAGCTTCTTCTGAAACTATCTTGTCTACATCTCCAACCCGCTCTTCCTCGAGATAGATGCCGCCCTGTTGAATCAACCGCCTTGCTTCACTGCGAGACCCAGCCAATTCCGTCTCCGTGAGTAAGGTAATAATGTCCATTCCCTCAGAGAACCGACTGCGTTTCATTTCTGTTGATGGCATATCCTCGTGAGTACCTGAGCCACCAAACAGGGCTTGTGCTGTTTCATGGGCTTTTTTGGCCTCTTCTTCACCGTGTACGAGCTTGGTCACCTCGAAAGCTAATACTTCTTTAGCTCTATTAATCTCTGCACCTTCCAATGAACTTAAGCGGCGAACTTCGTCCATGGGTAAGAAGGTCAACAGCGACAGGCAGTTTTCTACATCTGCATCATCAATATTGCGGAGGTACTGGTAGAATTCATAGGGTGATGTCCGTTCTGGATCAAGCCAAATGGTACCAGCTTCTGTTTTACCCATTTTCTTACCTTCGCTTGTAGTGAGAAGCTTAAAGGTCATGGCAAAAACAGATTCACCTTCTACCTTACGAACCAACTCATATCCAGCTAAGATATTGGACCATTGATCATTTCCGCCTGCCTGCAGTCTGCAATTATGTCTGCGAAAGAGTTCTAGAAAATCGTAAGACTGCATGAGCATATAGCTGAACTCTAAGAAAGTAAGTCCTGTCTCCATTCTGGACTTATAGCATTCAAAGGTCAGCATCCTATTAACAGAAAAATGGCGTCCAATATCCCGCATAAACTCGAGGAAGTTTAAGTCTAAAAGCCAATCAGCATTATTCACTACCTTAGTAGTCCCATCGTCCAAATCCAAGAATCTTGAAAACTGGCGTTTAAAACTTTGGGCGTTCTCCTCAATGATCTCTCGTGTAAGCATTTTACGCATTTCCGATTTGCCCGATGGATCCCCAATCATGGTCGTTGCGCCACCCAGCAGCAAAATAGGTTTGTGCCCTGCTTTGTGCATATGCATTATCCCCATAATTGGGATAAGATGGCCTAACGTAAGGCTATCGGCTGTTGCATCAAAACCTGTGTAAAAAGTGACAGACTCTGTACCCAGCAGTTCCCGCAATTCGTCAGGATGAGTACACTGCTCAATAAATCCCCGTTCCTGCAGTACATCAAACACATTGCTCACAGCAATTCCCCCTAGCTAATATTAAAAAAGTTCTCATCATCCAGTAAGGACGAGAGAACCCGTGGTACCACCTTAGTTTACGCATAAACTGCGCCTCACAGCCATGTTATCGGATGGCAAACCGGAACAGTCTCCTGTTCAGGCTCCAGAGTGTAATTCGCTTCCCCATGTTCTGCAAACTTCTCACCAACCAGTCTGCTCTCTGCATGTAACCATGGTTCGCTACTGAATCCTTCACTGCCCGTATTCCTATATCAATTGACCTAAATCATATCATAATCCTTTTTAAAGTGTCAAGGCTGGCAAGATGTTTTTTCAATGGAATCTATCGACCAAGACGGTTCGCAAGAATACTTGTCAAATCCTCTTCCAGCTGTTCAGCATCATCTAGGATTTCCTTTAACCTTGCCTTGGTGACCTCACAGAACTTCTGATCCTTCAAACTGGGCAGATTAATCAGAACATTGTAAGAAGCCCCTTTACAGGCAGCGGAAGCCAAAACGCCAGCGACCCCAGCATCACTTATGGCATTCTTGTTTCCATCGAGAACCATTTCTTGTGCTAGAGCCAACGCTTCTAGAGATACCTCCATAATCTGGAGAGGTACTTCTGCAGCCAACCGGACAGCCTGTTGAACAGCTGTAGAACGCCATTCCTTCTCTTCTGCTGTTGTCTTTGGTAATCTATAAGCTGCAATCACTTGATTAAAGGCCTCTGCATCGCGAGCTGCTAAGTGAGTGAACTGTTGAACCAACACTTCTGCTTTAAAAGCAGTGTCCCCATGCACTTCACCACTTAACCGGGCAACCATCTGAACAAGAGCACCAGCTAAAGCCCCAGCCAGTGCCGAAGCACTTCCCCCACCTGGTGCAGGACTGTCTGACCCTAATTCAACTAGAAAATCCGGAATCGAAACATTCATCAACACGACATCACCACATCCCCTCACCCTATCAAATGACCACTCGACCCTGTTTAATAACAGTATCAACTAGGTTTACACCATAATAGTAAGGTATTTTCCTATAATGGTCTGTGTCAAAAACAACGAGATCGGCCTGTTTTCCCACTTCAATACTGCCAATTTCATGACTCCGATCTAAAGAATAAGATGCATTGATGGTAACAGCATGAAAGACTTCCTCTGGAGATAGACCCATGTACAAACAGGCCATAGACATGACTAGAGGCAGATTGGCTGTGGGGCACGATCCAGGGTTAAAGTCCGTAGCTAAAGCTATAGGAAGTCCTGATTCAATCATGAGTCGAGCTGGTGCATAAGGTTTTCTCAGTGTAAAAGCAGTGGCAGGCAGCAGGATAGGCATTACATCGCTACTCCTTAGTCGACTTATTCCCTCTTGTGAGATCATCAGCAGATGATCAGCGCTGGTAGCCCCTAATTCTGCAGCTAGTTCTGTACCTCCGAGGGTGCTCATCTCTTCAGCATGGATTCTGAGTTTAAATCCCAGCTCCTTGGCCCTCGTCAAGATGCGGCAGCTTTGTTCCACAGAAAAAACCCCTGTTTCACAGAAGACATCTACATACTCTGCTAGCTCTCTACTGCGTACTTCAGGCATTACAGTACTAATGAGAAAGTCCACATAACCTTCCTCATCGTTCTTGTACTCCTCAGGCCAAGCGTGGGCCCCCATAAAGGTAGAAACAAGCTCTACTGGCTGCTGTTGTTGAAGAATACGAACAGCTTCCAACTGCTTCAGCTCTGTCTCTAAATCTAAGCCATAACCACTCTTACACTCTACAGTAGTAACACCCAGCTGGAGCATCCACCATAAGCGCTGTTTTCCAGATTCAACTAATTCTTCCAGTGAGGCATCTCGTGTTGCTCGCACAGTACTTAAAATACCGCCACCAGCACCCATAATCTCCATATAATCGACACCCTGTGCCCGCATATAGAATTCATCTTCTCTGCTTCCTCCAAAGACCAAATGAGTGTGGGAATCAACAAGTCCCGGAGTAACAACCTTACCAACCGCGTCAATAATGTGGGTCTCATTAGTGACTTGAATCTGATTTTTTATCGTATCTCTGTTTCCTACTGCAACAATGGTTCCGTCAGCACAGGCGATCCAGCCTTTTTCAATCACATCGAGTTTCTGCATGGCCCTGCCCTTCACAGGACATCCTTGACCAGCCGCTGTCACAATCTGACCACCCCGTATTAACAGATCCACTGCAGTATCTTTAGTAATATCAATCACCTCCTGCTGAGGAACGCAATCGATTCTCTAAAACTTGACTAGGCTCAAAGCTCTCTAACTGGAGATACCAAGCGGCTGTATCAATTAAGGCCTGCTGTGGGACAAGGCCCACAATTTCTGTACCTACTATTGAGACACCACAGCGGGCTGCTTCCTGCCGAATCATTTCTAAAACTCGATATATGGGAGTGATCGGGTAATTCTCTAGGTTCATAGAAACCTGCACTTGACCCCGTTCTTCTAGCACCACACCCATGCCCTTTACATTCTTGAAACCACCGCTGCTTTCCCGCACTGCCCGAGCAATATGATCTGCAATTTCTTTCTTATGGGTCCCAAGATTGACGTTAAAAGCTATAAGCGGCATCCGAGCTCCCACCACAACAGCACCAGCAGTTGGATGCAGACGGGGCTCACCAAAATCAGGGCAGCGATTGACATTTTTAATGGTTTTCTTCAAACCTTCATATTGACCCTTCCTAATATTGCTGAGGTTTTTCCGCTCCGGGCGGGAGGCTGCTTCCCCGTAGAGATAGACTGGTACTTGCAGCGCCCTATTAATACGCTTCCCAAGCTCCTTGGCCCCTTCTACACAATCCTTCATTGTTACACCTTGAATGGGGATAAAGGGAATGACATCAACTGCCCCAATACGGGGATGGGCTCCCTGGTGGTCTTCCATGTTAATCAATTCCACCGCTTTAGATGTGAGTTGAAAAGCAGCCTCCTGTACAGCAAAAAGATCGCCCACAAACGTAATCACGGTGCGGTTGTGATCATGGTCAGAAGAAAAATCAAGTAACTGGACACCCTCAGTGTACCGTACCTGTTGAATGATCTCCTCCACAACATCTTGACGCCGTCCCTCACTAATATTGGGGACGCATTGGACGATTTCTCTCATCTCTATTCGGCCCCTTTCTCGTCATCGCCTAGAATAGGAATCTTCACTCCTGTTTCTCGTGCCGCCTTAATGGCAAGAGCGTATCCGGCGTCCACATGGCGGATAATGCCCATTCCTGGATCGGTTGTGAGAACCCTTTCTAAACGTTCGGCACATTCATCTGTACCATCAGCCACCACAACCATGCCGGCATGAA
Organism: Bacillota bacterium; assembly: GCA_012518735.1. GTDB lineage: Bacteria > Bacillota > Limnochordia > Darwinibacteriales > Darwinibacteriaceae > JAAYRO01. The sequence continues at coordinate 6,344 of JAAYRO010000020.1, read as the reverse complement.
TTGAGTAACCAATTCCTACTCCACCACCGTGATGGAGAGAAATCCAGCTGGCCCCAGCACAAGCATTCACAAGGGCATTCAAAATTGGCCAGTCAGCAATGGCATCACTGCCATCTTTCATGCCCTCTGTCTCCCGATGGGGCGAAGCGACGGAGCCAGCATCAAGATGGTCTCGACCGATGACAATGGGTGCAGAAAGTTCGCCCCTCTTCACCATTTCGTTAATAAGCAAACCAAACTTGGCTCGCTCCCCATATCCCAGCCAGCAAATACGGGAAGGTAATCCTTGAAAAGCCACCTGCTCTTTAGCCATTTCAATCCACCGAACAAGTCTGGTATTTTCCTTAAACACCTGGCAGAGCGCAGCGTCGATTTTATAAATGTCTTCCGGATCACCAGACAAGGCTGCCCAGCGAAATGGTCCCTTTCCTTCACAGAAGAGAGGGCGGATATAAGCGGGAACAAATCCAGGAAAGTCAAAAGCCCGTTCTACTCCTGCATCTTTAGCCTGCTGGCGAATGTTGTTCCCATAATCAAACACTACAGCACCTGCCTGCTTTAAATCGAGCATAGCCTGTACATGAACAGCCATAGACTCTTTCGCCTGCTTAATATATTCCTTAGGATTCGCTTTCCGCAGATGAGCTGCTTCCTCCAGAGTGTACCCACGGGGAATATAGCCGTTCAAAGGATCATGAGCAGACGTCTGATCGGTTACTACATCGGGAATGATTCCTCGCCGCACAAATTCAGGAAATACATCGGCTGCATTACCTAATAAACCAATGGATATGGCTTCGCCTTTTTCTTTAGCATTCATGGCCATTTCTAACGCTTCATCTAAACTTCCTGTCATTACTTGACAGTATTTGGATTCAATTCTCCGAGCTATACGTTCTGGATCGACCTCCACTACAACCGCAGTGCCCCCATTCATAGTCACTGCAAGAGGTTGGGCACCGCCCATGCCCCCTAATCCTGCCGTTAAGACCAGCTTCCCTTTGAGAGAACCGTCAAAGTGCTGATGGGCCAGTTCGGCTAATGTCTCGTACGTTCCCTGCAAAATCCCTTGGGTGCCAATATAAATCCAGCTGCCGGCAGTCATTTGACCAAACATAATTAAACCTTGTTTTTCTAACTCCCAGAAGGTGTCCCAATCGGCCCAAGCAGGAACCAAATTGGAATTAGCAATTAACACTCGCGGGGACTGAGGTGTAGTCCGCAGTACACCAACAGGCTTACCTGATTGAACAAGCAGCGTTTCATCATTCTCCAGTTCCCTTAACGACCTAACGATCGCGTGATAGCTTGCCCAATTACGAGCCGCTTTGCCACTACCGCCATATACCACTAGATCGTCAGGACGCTCTGCTACCTCCGGATCAAGATTGTTCATTAACATCCGCAGCGCCGCTTCTTGATGCCAACCTTTGCAGCTCAACTTTGAACCACGGGGTGCTCGAATCATCAATACAACCTCCCATTAGTCAATTTTGCCGATACAGTCGTCAACAATATTAACAATCTCTTCAGAGAAAATGAGATCATGAACTAATCGAATTTCCGGCTCCAAACAGCGATCTTCTGTAAGAGGGGGCACTTGCTTCCGGATAAAACCATAAACAGAGGAAGTGGCAGAAGCTAGCTTCGAACGGTCACAAAACTCCAAAGCTTGACAGGCACACAAAATTTCAATACTGAGAATATTCCGCACATTTGTCAGAATCCGAAGCATTTTGCGGGCTGCAATCGCCCCCATACTGACATGGTCTTCTTGATTGGCAGATGTGGGAATGGAATCGACAGATGCAGGATGGGCCAAAATCTTATTTTCAGAAACAAGAGCTGCCGCAGTGTACTGACTGATCATATAACCGGAATTGAGTCCACTGTCCAATACTAAAAAGGGCGGTAATCCACTTAACTGCGGATTAACCATCCTTTCAATTCTCCGTTCTGAAATGTTTCCAAGCTCTCCCAAGGTAATTCCTAAAAAATCAAGGGCAAAGGCCACCGGCTGTCCGTGGAAATTGCCAGCAGAAATAACGTCACCATCATGGGAAAAGATAATCGGGTTGTCTGTAACAGAGTTTATTTCCGTTTCAATTGTTTTTTCCACAAACTGAAGAACATCGCGAGAAGCCCCATGTACTTGAGGGATACACCGCAGGGAATAAGCATCCTGGACACGGTGGTTGCTCAAGCTGGACACTAGTTTACTTCCAGATAAGATACGGCGCAGATTACGAGCACTGACCATCTGCCCCCCATGGGGTCTAAGTATATGAACCCGCTCGTCAATGCTGTTAGGCAGTGCCTGCAGCGCTTCCATAGTGAGGGCCCCAGCTATATCTGCCGTTTTCATTAGAATCCAAGCATCGTAAATCCCTATGACTCCGTGGGCTGTCATGTTCTGAGTACCGTTAATTAAGGCAAGACCTTCCTTGGATTGAAGAACAACAGGCTCCAAACCGGCCTCCATCAGGGCTTCCCTTCCGGGCATAACTTGATTATTATAAAACGCCTGTCCTTCACCAATTAATACAGCGGACATATGGGCTAAAGGCACCAAATCGCCACTCGCTCCCACAGAACCCTGGGCGGGAACAACAGGAATTACGCTGCGGTTCACCATATCTATCAGAAGCTGGATAACCTCTGCTCGAATTCCTGAATAACCTTTCATCAGCGCATTAGCTCGAAGCAGCATCATAGCTTTCACGATTTCTAGTGATAAGGATTGACCCACACCACTGCTGTGGCTGAGAATAAGGTTTCGCTGCAGTTTCTCTACATTGGAGGGCGAAATAGATGTATCGGCCAATTTCCCGAATCCAGTATTAATTCCATAGATAGGATCTCCCCGCCGCACAAGCTTTTCAACCTGCCTGCGGGATTGCTTTACCAATTCGAGCTGGTCTGGGTCCAAGGCCACCTGAAGATCATTTCGAACCACTGCTATTACATCCTTTATCGATAGATGGACCCCATTGAGATAAATCATGCATCCACTCTCCTCAGTCCGCAATTTCCCTGATGTTCTTTTATTCTACCTCATAATAACATTTCCTTTGCATACTTATGATGTTTCCCTAAATATAGGAAAACAAATGTTGCATAAGATCATACTTTGGGTTAAGATAGAGGTAGATGTTTTCACAGTGATAAAAAGTTGGTGATGTTATTGGCTCGACATTTCAGCAGCACACGTCTAATCCGATCGTTTAACGCGGCTGCCGTTCTGCAGACTTTATATCGTCATGGCAGCTGTTCTCGTTCCCAATTAGCCCGTCTCACAGGAATGAGCCCCGCGACCATTACCCGAATTGTTACGGAACTCCTTGAACAAGGCATCGTTCAAGAAGGCCGTCACGGTAAGTCAACAGGGGGACGAAAGCCAGTTTACCTTCACATCGATTACTCCAAGCTGTTTATTGTGAGTGTACAGTTACTGCGAGATGATTCGAGAGTTGCTCTAATAGACCTAGATGGACGAATCTTGCTGAAACGCAAGCTGTCCCCTTCTAGTTTAACACCGCATGGTCTCCTTTCTGAAGTTACCGAGATGATTGAAACATTACTTGAAGAGAGCCCGATTAATCGGGAACACATTTTAGGCGTTGGTGTAGCTATTTCAGGAGTTGTAGATAGTGAACGAGGGGTTATGATCAAATCTGTAAACCTTGGATGGGAGAACGTGCCGGTAGCACAGATATTAAACGATGCCCTTGATCTTCCTGTTTATGTAGAAAACGATGCAAATGCATCAGCATTGGCAGAGTTTTGGTTTGGGCATTCCCGCGATACTGACAGCTCCATGTACATCAAAACAGAAACTGGTGCAGGAATTGGCATTATTCTCGGTAAAACGCTGGTAAGCGGTCCCCACTGGATGGCAGGGGAAATTGGACATGTACCCCTCATCCCAAATGGCCATGCCTGCCGCTGCGGACAGAAGGGCTGTCTTGAAACATACGTTTACATCAATGATGTTCTAGATCGATATTGGAAACAGACAGAAAGAGGCATTAATAAACAGCAATTCGTCCAATTAGCGAAAAGGCAGGATCATACAGCGAAGCAGCTCCTAAATGAAACCGCGGAAGTCCTTTCAGAAGCAGTCTGTCTGTGGGGGATACTCTTAGATCTAGACGTCATCATTATTGGAGGGTTCTGGGGCCAATTTGATAAGGAGATTATTGAAAGAATTCGCCAGCAATACCTCCATATATTAGAAAAAACCGGAATTCACCGTGATATTACCATCACAAGTTCGAGCCTTGGTGAAGACAACGACCTGTTAGGGGCAGCTGGATTAGTGATTCACCGCTGGTTTACCCCTCTAGAGCTCCCATTGAACGGGTAATGCTATTGACTATTCTTCCTAAGGAGGTGACACTACACCACATTAATGGGTTTTTTGAGTTTCTCCATACAAAATGAGGAGGTATTTGAATGTCTAAGAAGTCCATAATCTATGCGTTAGCTGCTTTGATTTGTGTAAGTGTGTTTGCACCTATCGTTTGGGCTGAAGAAACAAAAGAACCGGTCACACTCACCGTACTGAATTACTTTGACTTAACGGCCCCCAACGCTTCTCGAGAGATAACAGAGGTCTGGGAGGAGTTTGAAAAGCGGAATCCACACATTACTGTCATCCGAGAAGATTTATTTAACGAGCCATTCCATCACAAGACTGAAGCTTACGCTGCAGCGGGCAATCTCCCAGATGTAATGTTTATGTGGCCCGGTGGGAGATCTACAACTTTACACACGAAAGGCCTTGTAAAAGACTTAGGCTCGCTAGTAGAAGAAGTCCGAGACGAATTTTCCGAGGCCGCTTTAATGCCCCAAACCGGTGGATACTTGGCCATGATTCCTACAACAATTACAGCAAGTCATGTCATGTATGTTAACAAAGGGATGCTGGATGAAATGGGTCTAGAAATCCCTACCACATACGAAGAATTGGTAGCTATGGTACCCACCTTACGCCAAGCTGGTAAGAACGTTGTCTTAATGGGAGCACAAGATGATTGGGTTATCCAGTCCTGTCTATTCAGTATGATTGTTGGGCGCCTAGTGGGCGATGAGAAAATGGATGAGATTATTGCTGGTGAAGCCAAATTCACTGACCCTGAATTTGTCAATGCTCTGAAATTCTACCGCCGTTTGTATGACGATGGCATCCTCAATCGCCGTATAATGAACACCACGTATGGTGAAGTAAACGGTCTCTTTGCAGCTGGACGCGCTCCATTCTTAATTGATGGCGACTGGAAAACAGGTAACTTCTTAACAGATCCAACAACTGGTGAAGCATTAATCCCAGTGGACAAACAGGACCAATTTGTAATCACTGTCTTCCCTGCCATTCCTGGCGAGATTGCCGAAAACGCCATGTCTACTTCCATCGTGGCTGGCGTTGGCTATGGTATGAATGCTAATATCCCGGCAGGCTCAGCAAAAGAAGAAGCCGCATGGGAATTACTCAAATGGCTGAACGGTGTAGAGGCACAAACCCTTCGCTTAGAAACTGGTGGAACCACACCTAGCCGTGTTGACGTTACAAGTGACAACTTAGAACCGCTAGTACAAGAAAGGCTTCGTGTCTACGGTAAAATCGGTAATGGTACCTACGTGCTGGACAACGTCTTAGCCGGTGATGTTTATGGTCCCCTCAATGTAGGTCTGCAGGAAATCGGACTCGAATTGGCTACACCTGAAGAAGTCGCCGAAAAGGTACAGGTTGCCTTTGATAACTGGAAAGCAGATCAATAATATTACACACAGAAGTAAAATCGGCGGAGCTCCTAGAGAGTTCCGCCTTAACCCTTCCCGAGGAGGTCGATCACGATGAAAAAGAATTACGCAAAAGCCGAGGAACGGCGAGCGTATTGGCTTCTTGTTCTCCCGGCTGTTCTTGTTTATTGGGTCGTTATGGCCTTCCCCACCATTTTCTCCCTTGTTCTCAGCATGACGAACTACAATGGAGGCAGAATTTTTGGAGGAACTGGCATTAAGTTTGTTGGCCTGACCCACTACATAAGAATGTTTCAGGATCAGTATTTCTGGATTTCCCTAAAAAACAATTTCTACATCATGGCCGTCTCCGTTTTCGGTCAAATTCCGTTAGGTTTTACGTTTGCCTATGTAATTCATCGAGGCCTCGTCAAGCAGCGGGACTTTTTCCAAACCATGCTTTATCTGCCATCCGTTTGCTTATGTGTGATAAAGAAGCAATAGAAGTGCAAAAAATTTTGCCGTTCCTATCCGACACTTGGCCATTGTGTCGGATAGGTCGGGCGGTTATTCGGGCAAGTCAATCTTGCCGACAAAGCTGT
>JAAYRO010000019.1 GCA_012518735.1 Bacillota bacterium | reverse complement strand
CCGCAGTAGACTGATTAACATGCTCCCCACCAATAAGGCATCTTCCATTGTATATACGTCTTCCAGCTGCGGGGGTGCAATGGACCACGGTTCAATCTTCCGATCCGCTTCATTTGAATGGAACCAGACATTCCATTCATCAAAAGACAGGTTTATTGTCTTCTTACTGCGTTTCTTAGCTTTTACATAGTCACAAATGGCAATAACGGAATCGATAAACTCATCCATATCCATAGACTGAGCTAAGAAATTGGGTGTATCATTATCCCGATTACCGTAATACGTATGGAGGGAGATGTAATCCACATCATTATAGGTATAGTCTAGTACTTCTGCTTCCCACTCAGCAAAAGTGGGCATTCCACTATTAGAACTGCCGCAAACCACAAGCTCAATACTGGGATCAACAGCCTTCATCACTTTGGCCGTTTCCTGTGCTAAACGACCATATTCGTGGGCTGTCTTCGCACCCAACTGCCAGGGACCATCCATTTCATTACCTAAACACCACAATTTGAAGTTATGGGGTGTTTCATAACCATGGGATTTCCGCAGGTCACTCCAGTATGTACCTCCTGGATGGTTGCAGTATTCAATAAGATTTCGGGCTGCATCAATGCCGCGAGTACCTAGATTGACTGCCATCATCACTTCTGTATTGGCTGCTTTAGCCCAATCTGCAAACTCATTAACCCCAACTTCATTTGTTTCGATTGTTCTCCATGCCAATTCTAGATGGCGAGGCCGGTTTTCCCGAGGGCCTACACCATCTTCCCAGTTGTATCCAGATACAAAATTACCACCTGGATAACGGACAATGGGTACCTGCAGTTCCTTTACCAAATCAAGTACATCTTGGCGGAAACCATGTTCATCAGCAGTTGGATGGTCAGGCTCGTAGATACCGCCGTAGATGGCTCGCCCTAAATGTTCAATAAAAGATCCATATAAACGAGGATCTACTTCGCCAACTTGGAAATCCTTGTCAACTATCATTTTGGCCCTCTTGTTGTACGCCAAATTTCATCGCCTCCAAAACCATGATGTTAATCTGTTCTTCCACAAACGTTCCCGGAAAGGTTCCCGGTATATTATTCTACATTTACTCAATGTTTCCTTCTCAATCTTAAATTTTAGTTCAGTTTGCTAAGAATAATAAAAAGCGGCTATCTTCAGCGAAGGTAGCCGCCGTAATACTACGTGGTACTTTACAATCCCCTTGCCATATGATAGTAAACTTCGTTAAACCGCAGTTCTTTTTCTAACTCGCGCACTTCTGTCTTCTCATCTATCAGCACATATTCAATATCGGCCATGCTGCAGAACGCTTCAATATAGGCCGCATTGATGTCTTGACTGAAGACTGTATGGTGGGCTCCTCCTGCCAGAATCCAACTAGCAGCTGCTGTTTTCAGGTTTGGTTTCGGATCCCACAATACCCTAGCTACTGGCAATTTTGGAAGATCGGCTGGAGGTTTTACCGCTTCTACCTTGTTTACAATCATGCGGAAACGGTTACCCAAGTCGATTAGTGATGCATTGATAGCCGGTCCTGGTTTAGCACTAAAGAGCAGACGAGCAGGATCGTCCTTTCCTCCAATACTTAAGGGCTGCACATCTAGAGTAGGCGTACCGTCTGCAATAGACTCACACACTTCGAGCATATGGGCACCTAACACTCGACTGCCAGCTGGGTCTAAGTGATACACATAATCTTCCATAAAGGAAGAACCTCCTGGAAGTCCCGCTCCCATCACTTTCACAGCTCTTAATAGGGCAGCTGTTTTCCAATCCCCTTCAGCTCCAAATCCATAACCCTCATTCATCAATCGCTGCACAGCTAAACCAGGGAGCTGTTTCAAACCTACCAAGTTTTCAAACGTCGTGGTAAAGCCCTTGAACTCTCCGTCAATGAGAAATTGACGCAGACCTAGTTCAATGCGGGCCGATTCCCTTAAGGCATCCCGTTTGGGGCCGCCACTCTTTACTGCATCTGTAAGATGATAACGTTCCTCATACTCTTTGAGCAGTGCATCTATCTGCGAATCGCCTACATCATTGACGTATTCAACTAACTCGCCAATACCGTAGCCGTTTACAACATAACCAAACTGGATCTGAGCTGCAACTTTATCACCTTCTGTAACGGCCACATCCCGCATATTATCACCAAAGCGAGCAAACTTTGCATTCTGACTATCCTGCCAAGCAGCCGCGACCCGGGTCCAAATCCCCAATTCTTTTTGAACATCTGGATCCTGCCAGTGACCTACCACTACCTTGCGGTTCTTGCGAAGTCGTGTCCCAATAAATCCAAATTCCCTACCACCGTGAGCTGACTGATTGAGATTCATGAAATCCATATCAATCTCGCTCCATGGAATATCCCGATTGAACTGGGTGTGGAAATGGACAAAGGGCTTCTGCAATGCATTCAGACCTGCAATCCACATACGTGCGGGAGAAAAGGTATGCATCCAAGCCATTAATCCAATACACTTAGGGTCTGCATTAGCTTCTACTGCAAGCTGACGAATAGCATCTCCGTTTGTTAACACGGGCTTATAGACAATCGTAACTGGTATTTCAGGAGAATCATTTAGTGCTTGTACAAGATGCTTCGAATGGTCAGCCACTTGTGCTAACGCTTCATCACCGTACAAATGCTGACTACCTGTAACAAACCATACCTCAAACTGCTTAAGATTCAAATCCATTCCTTACCCTCCTTGAATATTGTCACTTCTGTCCGTAATAGGCACCAGGTCCATGTTTCCGTAAATAGTGTTTATCCAAAAGATATTGGGGTACTGGCCGATCGTTTCCAGACAACTGCTTTGTTAAGTATGCCATTTGGGCCACCTGCTCCAAAACTACACTATTGTATACGGCATCCGCTGCATCCACGCCCCAAGTGAAGGGACCGTGTTCAGCAACTAACACAGCGGGCATCTGCTGGTAATTCAGATCACTAAATCTCTCTACGATTACCTTACCTGTATTCAGCTCATAACTTTCTTCTACTTCTGCTGGCTTGAGAGGCCGAGTACAGGGGATTTCACCATAAAAGTAATCTGCATGTGTTGTACCGCGGCAAGGAATACCTCGACCGGCCTGTGCCCAAACAGTAGCCCATGTAGAATGGGTGTGAACTATACCGCCAATATCTTTAAACTGCCGATACAGTTCTAAATGTGTAGGTGTATCGGAAGAAGGGCGTAAATCTCCCTCCACAATACGGCCATCCAAGTCCAAAACCACCATTTTCTCCGGTGTTAAGTCCTCATAAGCTACCCCGCTGGGCTTGATTACAACTAGACTGCGCTGCCGATCGATGGCACTTACGTTTCCCCATGTGTATATAACCAAGTTCTTTGCCTGCAGTTCTTGATTAGCCAGCATCACTTCTTTTTTCAGTTTTGAAAGCATCCTCTGTCCTCCTTAAAGACTGCGCAGTGTATCGCCTAACATCTCACCAACCTCTAAGTATTTTTCATAAAGCTGGTCATAATGCTTGACCCTGTCTGGATTGGGGACGAACGTATGGGCATAATCGCTGGCCATCTTCTTCTGGGCCTCGACAATATTGGGATAAACCCCAGCAGCTGTTGCTCCAAAAATCGCGGCGCCTAATGCCACAGCCTGACTCGACGCTACTACTTTAATAGGCATATTCAATACATCAGCTGTAACCTGCATTACGAACTCATTTTTGTTTGGAATGCCGCCTTGGGCAATCACCTGCCTAATCTCAATGCCTTCGTCTCTGAAACGTTCAACGATGGCTCTGGAACCAAAGGCAGTAGCTTCTACTAAAGCTCTAAACAACCTCGGCGCATCAGTTCCTAAAGTTAAGCCAATTAAGGCTCCCTTTAGTTCTTGATCTGCAAAAGGAGTGCGTCGCCCGTTTAGCCAATCCAGAGCTAATACTGTTGTATCTGATGGATCAAGCTTTGCTGCTTCCTCTGTGAGTGTATCCAAAATCCTTCCCTCGATTATGGACTTGGTTTCCTCATCCAAACCAGCCTCTTTACCCAGCACCTCTAAGGGCCACTCCAAGATTTCTCTAAACCAAGCGTAAACGTCTCCAAAGGCCGATTGACCAGCTTCAAGACCAGTCATTCCTGGAATAACCGAACCATCTACTTGACCGCAGATCCCAGCTACCAACTGATCGCCCATAACCTCATTTGGAACAACCATTACATCACAAGTAGAAGTACCCATGATTTTGACCATGGTGTGTTCGGTTATGCCACCACCAACAGCACCCATATGAGCATCAAAAGCACCAACAGCTACTCCAATACCTGCAGGTAGACCAAGTTTCTCTGCCCATTCTTCTGTCAAGTTCCCTGCTTTTTGATCAGAGGTATAAGTTTCCTCATAAAGGCGTTCACGGAGACCTTTAAGCAAAGGATCTAGTTTCACTAAGAACTCCTCAGAAGGTAAGCCGCCCCATTCTTGATGCCACATGGCTTTGTGTCCTGCAGCACAGCGACTGCGCTT
>JAAYRO010000148.1 GCA_012518735.1 Bacillota bacterium | reverse complement strand
TCCAAAGCTTCCATAAGACCCTTACTGGTCATAGTTGCTCCACTCACAGCATCTACAGGACCTTGTGTTTCAATAATTGCTGGGATCAGCTTCTTCAAGGCTGGGTCAGCTACAAATGGTGTTTCACCATGTTCAACTACAACAATCTCACTAATGCGGCCTTCGCTCAAGGTTACATCAACTACCAAATCGCCGCCGAAGCCCTGACCTACTCCACGATAGGTTCCATCATCTGCAGGCAGTGTAAATACATCAGCTGATGCGGCAGTTTCCTCCATCGCCCCCTGCAACGCGTTTTCAACTGCGTCCATAACAGCACCACTAGAAATAGTTGCTCCTGAGACAGCCTCTACTTTTACTGTATTTGCAGCCACGATTCTCTCTGGAACACCTTTAATTGCTCCATCGGAGATACCAGGTGTATCTGAATGGGCAAGAACGTCTACTTTGGTAATTTTCCCTCCACTAACAGTAACCTCTACTTCAAGTTTTCCTCCAAATGACTCAGCACTGCCTAGGTATTTTCCATCAGCCCAACCTCCATTGTCTTCCGATGGGAAGAAAACAGCATGGAAATTCTCTAGAGCGCGACGGACACCTGCAGCAAACGACCGAGAGGAAATAGTGGCACCCGTAACACCATCCAAATCAGTGCCTAAGCTAAATCCGCTGTCTTCCTTCTTTCCAATGAATTGGTCTAAGAATTCAGTGCGAGTTATGAGGGCACCTAAACCAGGATCTTCCTGATGTTCTAGAATTTCAATGTGTTTAACAGCAAGTTCTTCATCTAATACAACCAAGAACCGAATGGGGCCGTTAAACCCGCCCTGTTCCGCTGTAAAAGCAGCACCCTGTAGATTATCTTCTTCATCCCAGGTAACGTAGTACCGAGTTCCCTGTTCCTCTACAATTTCATATTCTGTTGTTTCCAGTAAATCGGCAATGGGCAAATAGTGACCGTCCGATAATACAGGAGTCGTACTTGGTTCCATGTTATTCACAAGCACTAAAACTATAATGGTTAATGCCACAACTCCTAAAGAAACAGCTGTTCCTCTAAAACGAGTTTCTCTCGATACGCCTACCCCAAATATCATAGGCATAGTAAGTGATTCGATTAAGGGAACTAATGCGTTCATCGTTAAGATGGCAAAGGTAACCCCTTCTGGAAACGGTGTATATTGGCGAATAAATACTGTCAATACACCGCAACCAATACCATAGATTAACTGACCTGTAGGCGTTACAGGTGAAGTAACCATGTCGGTTGCCATATATACTGCTCCAAACAAGAGTCCACCTGCTGTAATAGTGAACCACGGGTCGAGTCCCCATAGTAAAGCCATTCCAAATGCTGCACCAACATAACCTACTGGAACGCGCCAATCAATGTGACCCTTAACTAGAAGATATAGTCCACCTAAGAGAATAGCTATAACAGATGTCTCTCCAATACTTCCACCAACATTTCCCCAAAACAAAGCCCAATCAAACTGAGTTGTACTGAGGAGCGGTGTTGCTGATGTGACTGTATCAAAAGGTGCACTAAACTTTACTAGTTGAGAGGTAAAAGCCAGCAGCAGAACAGCACGAGCTCCTAAGGCTGGGTTGAAAATGTTGTAACCTAATCCACCAAAGGTCTGCTTCACTAAAGCGATAGCTAGTATGGAACCTAAGACGGGAACCCACCAAGCTGCTGTTGAGGGTAGAATTAATCCGACTAACATACCTGTCACAGCCGCACTACCATCTCCAAAAATCCCTTGTAAGGTCAAGGGTGCCCGAAGCAAAATAGCTTCCGTCACAACAGCTGTGACCGTGCTTAACAGCACAATCCACAGTGCTCTCCAACCAAAAAAGATCATCCCGGCTAGAAGCGGGGGAACCAAAGAAATTAATACGTCGATCATTACACTCTCAATTGTTATTGAAGTGCGCAAGTAAGGACCTGTTTTACTCTGCATTAAATTCACCCCTAGACCACTTTTTCCTTAGTCTGCTGCGCAGCCAAACCCGCTTTACCAGATTTGATCCAAGTAACGAGTGCCCGCCTAGAAGGACAAACATAGGAGCAAAGTCCGCACTCTATGCAATCCCTAAGACCTATCTTGGCAGCTTCATTATATAGACCTTTATCCGAATAAAGACCTAGCATGTTCGGCGCTAAACCCATAGGACATGCATTTACACAGCGAGCACACCGAATACATGGTCGATTTTCATCAAAATCCACTTCCTCAGGTGTTAGAGCTAGTATTCCTGAGAGGTTTTTTACAACAGGACCTTCCAGATTGACCACTGGGGGTCCAGTCATAGGACCGCCTGAAACAATCACTGCAGGCTCGCCCATCAATCCTCCACAGTAATCAAGAAGTGCTTGAACTGGGGTCCCAATCCGTACAAGAACATTCCGAGGATCAAGAACAGCCCCACCACTAATAGTGACCACTCTTTCATAAGAAGGTACCCCTTCAGTAAGAGCTTGATAAACAGCAATTGCTGTATGAACATTGTTTACAACGCAGCCCACTTCACAGGGCAGTGCTCCTGATGGCACTTCCCGATTTAGAACTGCCTTAATCAACTGTTTTTCGGCCCCTTGTGGATAACGCACCTGCAGCACTACAATGGACAAGTCTGGATCATCTTTTATGGTCTCTTTCAGAATGGCAACAGCATCTGGTTTATTCCCTTCGATACCAATAATTCCTCGACTTGCACCAGCTGCTTTCATAATGGCCCGCAGCCCACCAACTAATTCTGTAGGTTTCTCAACCATTAAGCGATGATCACAAGTTAAATACGGTTCACACTCGGCACCATTGATCAAAATGGTATCCACAGGCTTAGGCGGATCCAGCTTGATGTGGGTTGGAAAGCCAGCACCTCCCATACCGACAATTCCTGCTTCCTTAACAGCCTCCCGAATTGCCTTTGGAGACATCTTCTTGACATCGCTTGGAGAATTAGTAAGTTGTTCTTCCTGTCCATCGTTTTCAATGACTACTGACATTACCTTCTGACCATTCAGCAGACTTCTGGGCTCAACTGCAGTTACCCGCCCAGAAACGCTAGCATGAATTGGGGCACAAACGTATTTCTTACTTTCACCAATCTTCTGCCCGATCTTCACATGATCTCCTACTGCAACAATTGGCTCACACGGCGCTCCGATGTGCTGCTGCATAGGGATCGTTACAACTGGCGGGGCTCCCATTACAAGAATGGCTTTATTTTCTGTCGCCTCTTTACGGTGGGGAATCTCTCGCCCGCCCCGAGGAAACGTTCTTTCAGTCATCATGGCTCACCCTTTCGTTACATCCCAATGCTCGAATTAAGGAATTTTATCACGAACATCACTAGATACTATTCCACTATATCAACATATTTCCTTCTAGCAATCAAAAACGCTGAGCGAAAAACCTTGCTTCCTGGATAAAAATAACCGGTATTAAGGGGATATAAAAAAGGGTAACATAACAGCAGATACTAGAATGAGAGAGGTGATAAGATGGCCCAAGGATCAAGCAGCAGCAATTTAAAGCTTATCCCACAAGCCTATCATGCCTTAAATCAGTTTAAGTACGAAGTTGCATCAGAACTAGGGATCAATCCAGAGTACAAAACTGGATACTGGGGGAATATCTCGTCACGAGAGTGCGGCTCTGTCGGAGGACACATGGTCAGACGAATGATCGCCGCTGCTGAACAGGAACTGATTCGGAAGCAGAGTTCTTCAACAAGCGGAATGACAGAGGGTTTTCGTATGTTTTAGGAAGGTAGGCGCTGGGTAGCTTTATCCAGCGCCTTTTTCATCCCTTGGTTATGGCGCCAAAAAAAGAAGCACTCCTTACAAGAAGTGCTTCTTCTCCTACTATAATCGTTTCAGCACAAACTGCCAACGTTCACTATGGCTTGATAACTCTTGGTCTGTCATAAAATCGTAACACCCTAATACATCAAAGCCTGTTTGCTCTGCTATTTCCATTATCTGTGGTGAACGCCAAAGTTTCTGCTGATGCTTTTCTGTGACTTTTCGATAAAGTCCGTCTCCGATTGGAATGAAAAATACAAGCTCCATCTGGCAGACATCTTCCGCTGCATCATAGGTATTATCCCAGAAATATGCAAAATCATCCATATATTCAGCAAAGGAACGATCCCCGTATATTTTTCTTAGTTTGAACTCTGAATTGAGATCAAATAAGAACAATCCTCCAGGAGTCAAATGACGATACACCGCTTCAAACGTACGTATGAGAGTGGGAAAATCCGTCAGGTAGTTCACTGCATCACACGTACTCACAGCTGCATCAAAGGTCTGCCCGCCAAGATCCAAGCACTGCATGTCTTGAATAATAAAAGAAATATTGCTTCCTAGACCTCTTGCTTTATCTATAGCGATTTCCACCATCTCAGCAGAAATATCTACCCCGGTCACCGAATATCCCTGTAGTCCTAAGGGGATTGTTAGACTGCCCGTGCCGCATCCCAGCTCCAGAATAGTACGGGGATTCAGACCATGTTTTTCCCATAGAGCGATCAGATAGGCGCACCACTGCTCGTAGTCTTGATCCATAAGCTGATCATAAAACTGAGCCAAATACGTATAGGCAGGTTTCATTCAAATGGTACCCTTTCTGCATCGGCCCACAGTTTCTCCAAATCATAATAGCGCCGATCTTCCTCAAGAAAGACGTGTACCACCACATCCCCGTAATCCAAAAGCACCCAATTGTTATTACCTCTACCCTCATGCCGAAGTAGAGAGAGATTCATCTCTTCAAGTTCTGCAATCACCGCACTGACAATGGCTCTAATCTGCACATAGGTACTGGCACTGCAGATTACGAAGTAATCCGTGTCTACCATTACAGCAGGCATTTTCAAAATCTGAATATCCTCAGCCTTTTTGTCTGATGCGGCCTGGGCAGCAGCAATCGCAATCCTCTGGGCGCTAGTTATTGTCAAATCTCCACACTCCTATTCTCTATACTAAAATCTTGACCAATAATGATAGTTACACTCGAGCCTAATGAATAATCGTGACGTATACCATCATCCACCAATACTACAGCACCTAAATCTGCAGCTAAATCCTGAACTCGTTCTGCATTGTCAGCAGATACCACAATCTGAGTTTCGGAAAAGTTAAAATGCTCTGCATTGCCAAGGGAGACCACATCGTACCCCTTGTTTCTTAATACGTTAGCTACTTCTTGAGCTAATCCTGCCCGACCATTACCATTGAGAACTGTCAACTTCAACGGTTCAGGTTTTCCCCATACTAACGAATCTAAGATTGGCTTAGCCTTCGCTTCATTCATGATCCAGTACCAAGCACCATTAACAACTTCGCTGTTCCCAGGAAGTACGGCTGTCTTAACCTTGTCTGCAGAGAATCGAGAACCTGCCAGTGTCAGTCCTATAACCTCACTCCATGGTAAATTCGTATCCACAATACTGAACGATTGACTAATTAACCGAGGCAGTCTTGGAACAGTTGATGCACTGAGCAGTTTATCAACTAATGCCTCAAAGAACATCCGCTGTCGTTCTACACGACCGCCATATTCGTTACCAAAAGGATCTACCAGAGCTATATCTCCTAAGCGATCACGATAGCGGACATACTGGAGCGCTTTTTCCCCGTCCAGAACTTGTAGACCAGGATGGAGGTGAATGAGTAAATCCTGTGCCTTATCTTCATAGTACATCTCATGAGCAATATCAATTTCTACCCCACCAAGGATATCAACAATCTCCTTGAATCCATCAAAGTCTGTGTGCACATAGTACTTAATGGGTACGTTTAACAGAGATGACACTGCCTCCATAGCAAGGGCAGGACCACCATGTGCAAATGTGGCGTTAATTCGATCCCATCGCTCCTTCGACTCAATCCACACCCTTGTATCTCGAGGAATAGACAATACTCCTGCCTCGCCTGTCTTGGAGTCGATAGAAATAAGCATAATTGTATCAGCACGCACATTAGCAGTGGTCTTCTCATCTGTACCCAAAAATAAAATATTGAGCCGGCTGTCCTCCAAGGGGGCCTGACTGAGTGGCTCCAATTCTAGACTGCGCTTATAGCTGTATCGAGCTGACATTATCATTAATATAATACCGATTACAGCAATAATGGAATACATAATGATCTGTCTGCGCCGATATTTTCGTTTGAGTTCACGACGTTTTTCCAAAGCTTCTTTTCTTTGTTGAACTTCTTCAGGTGAAAGCATGCTGACCCCCCTTCCCCCAATCATTGTACCATATTGATTCGTAATGAGATTTTTTATTAGGGGTACCATCTATCCATAGAGTTTATTGCGACGGATGTAATAGTCCACTTGCTCTGGTACAAGATAACGAATAGAATGTCCCATACTGACTCTTTTCCTAATGTTCGTTGATGAAATGGCCATCGCTGGCACCCGAAATACGTGAAACCTATCCTTATGACGGCTGGCCCATTCCCGGGCCTGGCTTGGAATATCGTCCAAAGAGAAACCTGGACGTGTTGCAGCAACAAAATGGGCAATCTGCAGAAGTTTCTCCGAATCTTTCCAGTTGACGATTTCGAACATTACATCGGCTCCCGTAATAAAGAAGAGCTCTGTATCTGGTCCATATTGTTCTCGCAAAATCCGTAATGTATCTATTGTGTAGCTTACACCTTCCCGATCAATATCAATACGAGATACTTCAAAATAAGGATTCGTTAGTGTAGCAAGAACCGTCATCATATACCGATGCTCGGCAGAAGTGACTTCCCTAAGATCCTTATGGGGCGGTGATCCTGACGGCATAAACAGCACTTGATCTAGTCCAAACTCACAGCGCGCTCCTTCAGCTGTAACAAGGTGTCCATAGTGAACTGGATCGAATGTACCTCCCATAATCCCCAATTTGTTAATTTTCCCACTCATTACAGTCTACTCCTTCAGGGCAATTCAATCTGAGGATCCTCAACAGCCTCGCGATATAACAGGAAATTCCTGCCTATTTTCTGTACGACATCACAATCTAATTCTTGAGCTATAATTTCTGCTAAGTCATCTGATTCCTGCAGGCAGTTCTTTAGGACCCGTACCTTAATGAGTTCCCTCGCTTCCAGTACAGCATCTAATTGATTAATCAGCTCATCAGACAGACCACCCTTACCGATCTGGAAAACTGGCTCTAGTTCGTTTCCCAATGATCGTAAATAAGCTCTTTGTTTACTTGTTAACATCCTGCTACCTCATTCCATGTATTCGAATTCTAATTCTCCAACTCTGACGGTGGCCCCTTCTGGAACTCCTAAATCAGCCAATGCTTTGTTCAAACCAATTTTTTCAAAGAGATTGAGCAAATACGCGATAGCTTCTTCATTGTTTAGGTCCAAACGCCGCATCAGACGTTCTAATCCAGCACCTTCCACCACATAGTCGTTATTGTCTTTAGTAATACTAAAATCGTCTACAGGAGAAGGCTCCTGTTTTCTAGGTACAACGATCTTATCAACAACTTCGACCACAGGGTCCTTCTGCTTTAGCTGAAATACTAAATGACCCACTGTGTGCATTAATTCTTTAGTTCCCTGACCCGTTGCAGCAGAGATTGCATAGAAGTCCCGTTCATCCTCTTGGGCTGCAGCGCGTAAACGTGAAATATTATCCTGTGCTTCCGGTAAGTCAACCTTGTTGGCCACCACAAATTGGGGACAGGCCCATAATTCCTCACTATATAATTTGAGCTCCCGATTTATCTTGTAATAATCCTCTACAGGATCTCGACCATCGACGCCAGCAGCGTCTACAATATGAACAATTACTCGCGTTCTTTCAATATGACGCAGAAACTCCATCCCTAAACCAACACCTTGATGTGCCCCTTCAATCAACCCAGGAACATCAGCAATCACAAACGAACTGCCTGGCTCCAAGGATACAACTCCCAAATTAGGTGTTAAAGTCGTAAATGGATAATTAGCCACCTTAGGTTTGGCCGCGGATACAACCGATAGCAGAGTAGATTTTCCTGCGTTGGGGTATCCGACCAAGCCAACGTCAGCCAACAGCTTTAGCTCTAGGTCTAACCACAATGCCTCACCTGGTTCACCACGTTCAGCAAAAGCCGGTGCCTGTCGTGTAGGTGTGACAAAACGACTGTTACCCCTTCCTCCTCTTCCACCAGGCAACACTAACACCCGTTGACCGGGTTCAGTCAGATCGACCAATAACTCCCCTGTCTCGTCACACTTAACGAGGGTTCCAGGAGGTACTTTAATCACTACATCCGGTGCATCTTTGCCAGCCATGTTCTTAGATTGACCAGATTCACCATTTTTAGCCACATATTTGCGTCGATATCGAAAGTCAAAAAGAGTAGATAGTCCTTCATCTACTTCGAAGTAGATACTCCCACCCCGACCACCATCTCCACCAGCAGGTCCACCTGCAGGAACATATTTTTCGCGACGAAAGCGAACGACTCCATCCCCTCCGTCGCCAGCTTTCACATAAATGCGGGCTTTATCAATAAACATATTGTTCCTCCCTTAGACAAAAATCCCTTTTGCACCTAAGCACAAAAGGGATTCCAGTTAAGCAGTGGCAGCTTCCGTTACAATGCTAACTACTTTACTCTTCTTTCCTTGACGTTCAAACGAAACATAGCCGTCCGCCAAAGCAAAAAGGGTATCATCACTGCCAATACCAACGTTCACGCCCGGTCGAATTTTGGTTCCTCGTTGTCTGACCAGGATACTTCCAGCCGTTACGAACTGCCCATCATGTCTTTTCACGCCTAGGCGTTTAGCAGCTGAATCCCGACCATTCTTAGTGCTGCCGCCACCCTTTTTCGTCGCAAACAATTGTAGATTAATTCTCACAGTGATTGCACCTCCCTTATTGATAAATATTCACCGTAATCTTTTCGAATCGTAGTTAATCCCTTATATAAGGTCTGTAACACAATCTGAGACTGGACCCATTGATCCTGTGAAAGATCTCGAGGGAGAAAACAAGTCAAAGAGCCGTCTTCAATTTCCCACTGACAGGGAATCCCTACAACCTCTTCTAGACCAACTACCGCAGTTTGGGTTAGAGCTGATATGGCAGCACATACAATATCACTGCCCTCATAGCCGTAACCAGCATGATCGTAAGCTTCAAAACCCAAAAGCCCCTTTTGTGTTTTATAAAAAACAACTGTAGTCATTGTCTGCCTATCTCTTACGCAGTAATGGATTCGATCACCAATTTGGTGTATGGTTGTCGATGACCCGTCTTCTTGCGGTAGTTTTTCTTGGCCTTATACTTAAAAACCACAATCTTCTTACCTTTTCCCTGCTTAACAGCTTTGGCCATAACCTTTGCCCCTTCAACATATGGGGTTCCAACCTGGGTCTTACCATCCTTATTTAGAAGAAGTACTCTATCTAATGTAACCTCATCACCTTCAGCTACATTAAGCTTTTCAACGAAAATAGTATCTCCCTCTGATACACGATATTGTTTACCACCAGTTTCAACAACGGCGTACACACGGTCCACCTCCTTATTCAGACTCGCCAAACACAGGTACACTGCCAAAGCAGCACTTTCAAGGTGAATTACAAACCTTGTCCTAAAGGAAACCTGGCCTGAGCGGTTTCAGCTGTGAGCGTAAGCTCACAAACCTACATCACTCATTTTAACATCATGCAGTGACCCTGTCAATCAACTCTTCTCCTCTTTGATTAAGCGGGCCACAGCATACGTTCTCTGCACATCTGTGATTTCAAGCTGCACTGTTTTCCCAACCAAATTCCCGCATTGACTGCAGTCGATCACAAATCCGTCCACTCGCACGATCCCATTTTCGTCATTATGGGCATGAACCCCTTCGATTACAGCTGTAATGCGATCCCCTACGCTGACAGGATAGGCTTGTGCCTTAATTCGATCTTCTTTGCCAGATATTACCTGAAAACAGTCCCTTTCATAATTATCTATACCACGAACATAGATAGTCTTTCCCGTTTCTTTCTCTAAATCATCTAAGTTGGCAGCACCGGGCCCAATAAGTTGAGCGCCAACAGCGGGATGACACTTAACCAAAACGGCCTCAATATCAGACTCGAGAGCTGAGTAATACACTTGTTGAGCCACCCGAAAAGCAATAGTTTCATCAGATGGGACCTTACCCTTTCCATCGCACATAGGGCAGACTGTATCCAGTACCTCAGAAAGGACTTTCTTAGTCTTTTTCCGTGTTAATTCTACTAGCCCCAGTTGGGTAAAGCCTAAGACATACGTTTTCGTCTTATCTTGTGCTAAAGCCTTTTCTAAATGCTGCAAGACCAGATCTCGGTCCTCTTCATCCTGCATGTCAATGAAATCGATAATAATAATGCCGCCAATATTCCTCAGACGAAGCTGGTAAGCTATTTCTTGGGCTGCTTGGAGATTTGTCTTTAATACTGTATCACCAATATTATTAGTACCTACATATTTTCCTGTATTTACGTCAATACTCATTAACGCTTCAGTCTGATCAAAGACCAAATAACCTCCGCAGTCAAGCCAAACACGTCTTTTTTGTGCTCGTTCTAAGTCCTTTGTCAAACCAAAATAGTCAAACAGACTGACTTTCCCTTCATATTGTTCCACCATGACCTGACTTCGAATCCCGAAGGCTTCTACCCAATCAAGCACTTTTTTATAGAACTCAGGTCGATCCACAATAATCTTTGTTACATCCATTGTTAGATAGTCCCGCAGTACTCTATGGACCAAATCGTGGTCCTGATACAGAAGGGTTGGAGCTGACCCTTTTTTTCCTTTAGAGGAAATTCGTTTCCATTCACTCAACAATAGGTGCAGATCATGATCTAATTCTTCTTGGGAGCATCCCTGAGCTACTGTACGAACAATAAGTCCCATCTGCGAAGGCCGAATTTCTTGAGCCATTGCCCGGAGACGCTCTCGCTCCTCTTCATCAACAATCTGACGGGAAATTCCCAAATGCTCCTCTAATGGAAGCAGAACCAAATAGCGACCTGGTAATGTAATATTTGCTGTCACTCTAGGGCCCTTACTTCCCAGTGATTCCTTCGCTACCTGGACAACAATAGATTCACCAACTCGAAGCACGTCTTCTACTGATTGATCTTTCGTGCGATCAGGAAGATCGGCAACATATAAAAAAGCATTCTTACCAACACCAATATCAACAAAGGCAGCAGCCATGCCAGGCAGTACATTCTCAACGCGCCCTTTATATATGTTTCCAACAGAACGTTCTCCAAGAGTCCGCTCTAGGTAAAACTCCACTAAGCGGCCATCCTCAACGATACCTACCTGGACTTGGTTTAACAGTGATGAAATAACGATTTTACGTTGCATTATGCCCCTCAATTCTATCAAAAGGATCCTGATAGCTGCCGTCCTCTTTGATTAAAAGGGCAGTCCTCACTATCTTAGTAGTAAAGGGATCCATCCCTAACATAATACACAATTCGTTTGGGCGCAGATTACCGCTGCTGCCTACCGCGCATCGACAGCGGATGGCTGTTTCTGACCCTATTTCTTGTGGATGCTCCACTTCATAGAGTAGAGGACGTAGATCAACCAATCGAATACCCTTTTTAGTTTTCCGTTCTACAACGAAGCTATCCGCTGTTTGTAAAGACTTAATTCTTGAAACGAGACCAGCTGCATCTGTATCATGGGCAACCAATTTATATTCGGCAGCATTGATTTCAGTCATAAGCGATGGGGATTTTGGGGGCAGAAGCACTGCCTTTATCACTTCTAAACCCGTTGGGAGAACTGAGTTAAAGGTAGTCATAAACTCATTAGGTTCTATTCTTTCCGTAAACTCAAAATCAGCATACTCTGCTTCGCTCATAATACCTACTGCTAAAGCCGAGCCAAAACTCATCTTTGGCCTAGGGCTGAATCCTTCTGAAAAAGCAATGGGCAATCTTCCACGCCTAACGGCCCGCTCTAAGGTGCGAATAAGATCCAGATGAGACAAGAATCGCAGCTCTTGTCCCTTACGAAATTGAAACCGAATGACCCTAGACACGTGCTCCCTCCTCTGATAAACAATTAGCAACTTTTAGTTGCGGACAAACATTACAGCCTGAGCACACATCAAATCGGCAGTCAGGTGTTGTTCTACCACCTAAAGCTGCATCCCGTTCCTGCAATAAAAACCGTCTGCTCACTCCTGGGCTGAGATGTTCCCATGATAGAGTCTCGTCAAGAGCAACTGCGCGGTTAGCATACCAATGAGGATCTACATTACAATCGGCAAACGCCTTCATCCACAATTGGTATTGGAAATGATCGCTCCATCCGTCAAACCTGCAGCCTAACTCTACTGCCCGGGCAAGAACTGGCCCTAGTCGACGGTCCCCTTTGGCAAACACAGCCTCCAAGAAACTCTCCTCCACTCTGGGGTAAGTGAATCGCATTCCGCGCTGACGAAGCCTATCCCGGAGATAGTTCTGTTTCGCACGGAGGGTTTCCATAGAATCCTGCCCTTCCCATTGAAATGGTGTATGGGGCTTGGGCACAAAAGAAGAAACGCTGATTGTAACCTCTGGGCGGCGCGCCCCAGTACCATGTTTTCGCCCAATCTCTAACACATTTTGAGCTAGTTCAACAATACCATCTAGATCTTCTTCTGTTTCTGTAGGCAGACCAATCATAAAGTACAATTTAACAGAATACCAACCTGCTTGAAAAGCCCCTTTGACCACCTCATATAGATCGTCCTCCGAAACGTTCTTATTAATTACGTCACGCAATCTCTGCGTGCCCGCTTCTGGAGCAAACGTAAGCCCCGTCTTACGGGATCTTTGAATTTCCTCAGCTAGGGCAGGAGAGAAAGAATCAAGACGAAGGGATGGTAGAGAAACAGCAACTCCCAGATCCTTATATTCCTCAATTACATCAGAAATCAACGGTTCAATGCAGGTATAGTCACCGCTGGAAAGTGATGTAAGCGAGATCTCATCATAGCCTGTTGCTTCCACTAACGTTCGAATCTGTTTTTTGAGAGTTGTTAGTTTTCGTTCTCTCACTGGCCGATAAATCATACCTGCCTGACAGAAACGACAACCCCGTGTACACCCTCGAAAAACTTCCACCATCACTCGGTCATGAACGACATCGATATAAGGGACTACGAACTTTTCTGGAAATTCAGCCTTGTCCAAATCGGCTACAACCCTCTTGTAAACTATTTCAGGTGCCCCTTGTTTTACAGGCTCAAGTTTATGAAAAGTACCATTTGCATTGTAATGGGCCTTGTAATAGCTGGGTACATAGACACCTGGAAGCTTCCCAAAACTAGCTAACTGCTCCTCCCGAGACAACCCCTTAACCCTGCCCTCTTTTGCTAATTCGACAATCTCATGGATGATCTCTTCACCATCGCCTAACACGACAAAATCGAGAAAATCGGCTAAAGGCTCCACATTAAAAGCACAAGGTCCACCAGCCATAATAAACGGATGCTGATCAGTACGATCTCTGCTGAGCAGGGGTATGCCAGATAAATCTAACATATTCAAAATGTTAGAATAGCTGAGTTCGTATTGGAGAGTGAAACCTACTAAATCGAATTCTTTCAGTTCTCGACCAGATTCAAGTGTGGTTAAGGGGATCTTCAATTCCCGCATCTTAGCTTCCAAATCAACCCATGGAGCGTACACCCGCTCCGCAAGAGAATCGTCCCTCCCATTAACAATGGAATACAGAATCTTGTAGCCTAAATGCCCCATCCCTACCTCATAGATATCTGGAAAAGCAAAGGCAATTTTCACTTGTATATGATCCCATTCCTTATGAACGGCGTTTATTTCATTATTCGTGTAGCGCGCCGGTTTGCTGACCTGCGGTAATAATGGCAGCAGCCGTTGATCCATGTTCGATACACATCCTTCCCAAGATTCTTATCTGTATTATATCGTATAACGAACTACAGCCCCAACTTTGCAGTCCATACCATGGTCGAATAAGGCATTGATTAATGCCAGCTCATCCACGAATCCTAGAATTCTTCCATCCAAATCAATCACCCAGACCAAATGATAGCTGGGGGGTTGAAATTGACGAAAGACCTCGCCTATAGAGCTCTCAGCAGTAGCCATAAGCTCCTTAACTGGGAGTACGCGTTTTAAGCGGATTTCCTGTTTCTTGCGGGTTAGGTAGCGCATAAAAACATAAGCAGCTGCTTTACGTTCGTTTGCAGCGGCAAAGAAGACAAAAAAACCCATCACTACAAAAACTAAGGCATTAAGCTGACCTAAATAAACACCTACGCCCCCTAAAAGAACTAAGAAAACAGCAATCACCTGACCGACAGTAACGGCAGTTCCAGTTGCTTCCTTAAAACCACGCTTTCTAACCAAAATGCTCCGTAGAATACGTCCCCCATCTAAAGGTAGGGCTGGTAAAAGGTTAAATAATGCCATACCAGCATTGGCCTGAACGAAAAAGGTGAACCATTGAGAAGGGATAGGATAATAAACATTAATTCCGAAGGCAATCCCAATAAGCAGCAGATTACTGAGAGGACCTACAACAGCAATAATCCATTCAATGGTAGGATTCATTTGAAGCAGGGCTTCAAGGCGAGCTACCCCTCCAAACGGTAATAGCTCCACCTCAATTATTTCCAGCCCATATACCTTAGCCATCAAAACATGAGCTGTCTCATGCCATACAACAACAGAAAACAGTATTATGACCTGAGGCAGCCTACCAAGAGCCACAGCACCACTTAGGAGTAAGAAAAAGAAAGGGTTAATCTTTAGTGGAATCCCTAGATAGGAACCTACCCGCATGCCGTCACCATCCAGTAGAGATCCGTGGTAATCCCTGCATCAAGCTGCTCAAATCCCAATTCCCCAATAAGCTCTCAATAGAAGCAATTTTTTTCACAACAGGCGCGATGGAAAAATCCGTTGTTACCACGAAAGCTAAGTACTCTTCGATCGGTTGGGTCACAGATAGATTCAGCTGACAAAGTAATCCAATAATCAAGAATATGCATAAGGCAAACAGGATATTTCGGAAGAATCGCCAAGCCACCTCAACACCCCCTTTAATACCAGTCTACTTAGTCCAGTATATTAAAGAGGACGGTCAATCATGATTAGGCACCGGATCTAGTAGGAGGTGAATGAACCCCCATTCACCTCCTACAATACTTAATCCTTCTTAGCTGCATTTCGTTTAACATTCTTGACAGGAATATTGGCCACCAAGGCAACCGAATCATCACTTTCATCAAGGTTTACTTCTAGTCCCGTTTCATCAATGTCCATATATTTAGAAATCACCTGGATCAGCTCTTCTTTCAAAGACTCTATGAGCCCAGGAGATAAACTGGCCCGGTCATGAACGAGTACTAGTCTGAGACGTTCCTTTGCTTTATTCTTACTACCGTCAGACGTGCCCAGAATCCTTCCTAAGAACTCTAACATGCTGATCCTCCTTTATCTACTACCACCGACTCCAATGAATTTTCTGAACCACTGAACAACGCCGTGTTCTTGAAAATCCATCAGCGGGATATCTTCGCCTTCTAGTCTTCGAACAATATTGCGATAGGCTTGTCCCGAACGAGAACGCTTATCTGTAACCACTGGTTCTCCTTTATTGGTTGATACAATAATACTCTCATCGTCTGGTATAACGCCAAGAATGGGAATCGCGAGGATGTCATCAATATCCTCAATATCCATCATATCACCTTTTCGAACCATATCAGGACGTAGTCTGTTGATAATCAATTTAGGATCATACAATTCCGCGGCCTCCAGCAGCCCCACAATCCGATCCGCGTCTCGCACAGCTGAGACTTCTGGAGTCGTCACTACTACAGCCATATCGGCTCCAGCAATGGCATTTTTAAAACCGTGTTCAATTCCAGCAGGACTATCTACAATTACATAATCATAATCTTTTTTCAGCTGCGTCATGAGCTCCCGCATCTGTTCAGGCTTAACCGCATCCTTTTCCCTAGTTTGGGCAGCTGGTAGAAGAACTAAACCATCACCAAACTGCTTATCCTTAATAAGTGCCTGCCGAACTCGACAATTACCTTCTACAACATCGAGAAGATCATAGACGATGCGGTTCTCTAAACCAAGTACAACATCGAGATTACGCAATCCAATGTCTGCATCGACTAAGCACACTTTCCGCCCAAGTTCAGCCAAGCCAGTTCCTAAGTTTGCAGTTGTTGTGGTTTTTCCAACGCCACCTTTACCGCTTGTTACTACTATGACCTTACCCAACGCCAATTCCTCCCTCAACCATCAGTGGGTATAAGCACTAATTTGAATCAGGTTTTCCACAACCCGGGCAATTTCTGGCCCCATCGGTTGGGGAAGTTTCTCATCTGGTGCTCGCGATATATAATGAGCTATTCTTAACTGAGTAGGTTCTAATCTAAAAGCAAACACCGAAGCATCTACCTTACCACCTACACCTGCGTGGGCTACCCCTCGAAGTGAACCCAGAACTAAAATATCGCCACTACATACAATCTCTGCCCCAGGATTAACATCTCCCATTATAACGACATTACCGTCGTAGTAAATCTGCTGCCCAGAACGAATGGTTCGTCGAACTAAAAGTGTGTTTTCATCTTCTGACTCATCTTCCTCTCGATCTTCACCAGCATATGCAGATTGGTCATTCATCATAACCGGAGGTTTTCGATCAAGAGTCATTCCAAACTGCTCAATAAGTCTCTCAACAGCGTCTACCTCATCAGAAGAAAACTCACCACCCTCAAAGAAAAGTTTCACTGAGGCACCAGCAAAGAAGTCCTGAGCTGAAGATAACTTCTGTTTGAGAAATGTTATCACATCGAGAAACTCTGCTCCATATGAAACAGTAATAACCAAACCGTTTCGATTACCTTTGATCTGACACGCATCCTTGCCCATTTCAACGCCAACTCCTTGCAATACACTCAACTGTTAACTTTCGCCAAGGGCTAACCAAATCCTTCCCCATACAGTACTAATGACTGTTCTGCTCTAAATCCTCATTCTTGAACTGGAAATACGCCTCCATTACTTGTCTAGCGATGGGAGCAGCACCAGTAGCCCCACCAATACCCCTCTCTACTACAACTACCACTAGAATTTCTGGTTCGTCAACAGGGGCAAAAGCTGCAAACACACCATTGGAAACGCTGCCTGCCACTTCCCAAGTTCCAGTTTTTCCAGCTACGCTTGTAGGAAATCCTTCAAAAGACCGGCGCGCTGTTCCTCTCGGATGCTCAATTGCGGCTACGAGGCCCTCTATTACTGCCTCCCAAGTTGAAGGATCTGCCTCCACTTGACGAGCTAATCGCGGTTCAAACCGTGATATAACCTCACCACTAGGTGCCCGAATCTCTTTCACCACTTGAGGAGTGTATATCCTGCCTCGAGTAGCGATAGCCCCATAGCTGACAGCCAATTGAAGTGGGGTCATTTGATGAAACCCTTGTCCTATAGAGATCTGCTCTGTATCTGTAGGATACCAATTCTGTTCAGAAACAGGGCGATTGCTGAAGGCCTTCGCTTTCCACTCCCGACTTGGAAGAAGCCCGGTAGATTCAAGAGGCATTAAATTCAATCCGGTGGGAGATCCAATCCCAAAGGCCGCCATCCACTTGGACAAACGATCAATTCCCACTTTCGTACCATTCTCTGCGAAGTAGTGATTACTTGAAATCCCTAAGGCTTCTTTCAAGGTAATCCATCCAAGGGGAGCTAGATTACTACTAATAACCCAATCCCGTACTCCATACTGTGTAGTTCCAGTAGCATTGAATCGCTCCTCTGCTCCCAGTACCCCTTCTTCAAGAATCGCTACAGCCGTAATTGGTTTGAATGTAGACCCTGGTCCATATAAGGCTTGGGTCACCCGGTTGAAGAATGGCCGCCTAGAGTCTTTACTCAATTCGGAGTAATATGTATTTCGCTTCGTTTCATCAAGAAGACGTTCTGGATAGAAGCTGGGAAGACTGGCCATAGCAAGCATTTCACCTGTTTGAGGATTGAGAGCTATTACAGCTCCACTCTGCGTTCCCGGATCCTCATCAAGGGTCTGAATATGCTCCATAAACGCACGCTGCGCTACTTCTTGTAACCGATAATCAATAGTCAGCACAACATTATGACCTGGGATCGGCTCCAACACATTAACAGTCTGAATAGGCCTACTCAGGGCATTAACCTCAACAGTTAACGCCCCCACCTCGCCCCTAAGCAGCGCTTCGTAAGTCTGTTCAATACCACTCTTACCGACCAAATCACTACCTCGATAGGTTGTTCCGTACTGCTGCAGCTCCTGGGGACTGATGATTCCTAAATATCCAATCAAATGACTAGCCAAATCCCCATGGAGGTATTCCCGAACAGGCTCCTCATCAATAAACACCCCAGGAAGACGTGTACGGTTCTCTTCAATGGCGATCACTGTTGCCTCGTCAACGTCCCGCATAACACGGACAGGCTCGTAAGGATACCCTTTCCCTTTTTCAATGGCCTCTAGCAGTTCCTCATAGCTTAGACCTAAAATCTCACAAAGAAGATTCACACTATCCTCCGCATCGTGCGGGAAACCACCTGGCACAATTGATACGGTAAACGAAGACTTACTCCTAACTAGGACATTCTCATTTCGATCGAGAATAATTCCTCGAGGAGGCATTATCCTCAGCTGCCGCATACGGTTACCATCAGCCAATCGTGCATAATGCTCGCCCTTTACAATCTGGAGATACCATAGACGGCCAGCAATAATCAATAAGCAGCCAACTACAACCGCAAAAAAAACGCGGAGACGCTTTTCTGCGTTTTTAGCACCCAACGACGTCACCCCGCTCTTTTTACCAATTCATCCCAATATATGATCCGACTATTCAAATAAACGAAGGGCTTATAGACTAATAAAGTAATAAGTCCGTTATATAATCCACTACCAAAGATTACTGACAAAACGGTTATATCCCAGGGAACAGCTAAGCCAAACAACATCATGCCCAGCAGATACAAAAACTGCCCCACCCAAGTACCAAGCAACACAGACAAAAACGGTATAACATAGTTTTCTTTATACAAACGCTGGGCTAAAACTCCAGCACCAAACCCAACGATCATCATAACAACTGCATTCAAACCAATGAGCCGCCCAAACAGCATATCTTGAAGTAATCCTCCTGCAAATCCAAGTTTCGCACCTTTGGCTCCACCATTAATAATACTGAATATAATAACTACCATCAGCACAAGTTCAGGATAGGCTCCCAAAATGGGAAACACTGCAAAAACAGTGGACTGGAGAACAAGAGCCACAGTGAAAATGAGCCCATAGAATAGGATCTTCAAATTTATCCCCCCTACTCTTCTCGAAGGACCACAAACACATACTCCAGCCTAGTAAAATCCACGAAGGGACGAACATGTGCTGTAAAAGACAAGCCATAGGAACTGGACTCTACTTCAATCACTTCGCCGATGGGCAGTTTTTTTGGGAACAGTCGGCTTAAACCAGATGTGACAATAACATCCCCAGGGACCACTTCCGCATCACGGCTTAATGGTGTGGCTACAAGCATTCCTGAACTATCGGGATCACCTTCCACAAGTACTAAATCGCCTGTGGATTGGACCAGCCCTCCTGCTGCACTCCGAGGATCGGTACTCAGCAATACGGTACTGGTGAGCCGAGAAGTCTCTAGAATGGTTCCTACAATCCCACCATTTGTTACTACAGCCATGCCTGGCTCAACTCCATGAGAGCGCCCCTTATTGATCGTAATAGTACTAATCCAATTTGTAGGACAGCGGCCAATAACCTCTGAAGCTAGTAATTCATGGGCAACATCCGATTTGAAGTCAAGGGCTTCCCGGAGCCATTCATTCTCTCTCTCGTATTCCTTCAAAAAGTAGACCTGCTGCTGTAATTCAAATACTAGCGCCTCTAATTCTTCGTTACGCTGGCGCAGATAACGTATGTCCCGTAATGCTGTAATCTGCCGACTGAGGAAACGGCTCACCCGAGTCACAGCCCGTTGAAGAGGTGACAAAGCATCACGCCACAGCTCCTCAACAAAAGTCAGTCTCTCGCGGGGAAGGGATGTGTAATGAATTGTACCTACAATGGCTAAAACAACTATTACAATCAGAATCACTTTCCAGCGAAGTATCTGTTGGAACACTTATTTCACATCCCTTTTCCTTTCCACTAACTATACCTTCTTGGTCCAAGCATGATTCGCTGCAGCAGATCAAAATGCTCTAAAGCCATACCTGTACCGTTGGCCACAGCTGTTAAGGGTTCTTCAGTAATGTGGACAGGCATTCCTGTTTCCTCTATCAGTAAACGGTCAAGACCTTTGAGTAAGGAGCCTCCCCCTGCCATCATAATTCCTCGATCCATAATATCAGCTGCCAGCTCAGGCGGAGTTCGCTCTAGTGTAACCTTGACTGCTTCCACAATGGCTTCCACTGGCTCCTGAAGAGCTTTATGAATTTCTGATGAGCTCACAGTGACTGTTTTAGGTAGACCACTGACTAAATCTCGGCCACGTACCTCCATACTGACGTCTTCTTCAAAAACCGCCATTGCACTGCCTACTTCTGCCTTAATCTGTTCCGCCGTACGTTCCCCAATCAACAGGTTATACATTCTCCGAATATGCTGAATAATGGCTTCATCCATTTCATCTCCTGCAACACGTATAGAACGATGAGAAACGATACCGCCTAAAGAAATGACAGCCACTTCCGTAGTACCGCCTCCAATATCTACAATCATGTTGCCTGTAGGCTCTTGCACAGGTAATCCAGCACCTATAGCAGCTGCCATAGGTTCCTCAATTACACGAGCATCCTTCGCTCCTGCAGATAGGGCTGCATCGATTACGGCTCGCTTCTCAACTTCTGTTACACCAGAGGGTACTGATACTACAACCCGAGGACGAAACCATCCTGTTCGCCGTGTAGCCTTAGCAATAAAGTCCTTTAGCAGGCGTTCAGTAACGTCGAAATCGGCGATAACACCATCTTTAAGTGGACGGATGGCAACTATATTTCCAGGGGTTCTCCCAACCATTTCCTTGGCTTTATTACCTACAGCGAAAATCTGGTTCGTGTCTCGATCAATAGCTACAACTGATGGTTCGTTGATTACAACTCCTTTTCCTTTCACAAAAACCAATGTATTTGCAGTTCCTAAATCTATACCGATATCTCGTCCTAAACGCCCAAACATCTAGTTACCCCTTTCAATTCATGCTATAACAAACCTTTTTCTCGAAAACTAAGATAACGATTATCGCCAACGATGATATGATCCAAAACTTGAATCCCTAACAACTGTCCTGCCTCAACCAACCGCCGCGTAGTTGAAATATCATCCTCACTAGGCGTTAAGTCACCACTAGGATGGTTGTGGACTAGTATGACAGCTGCGCTGCTCCGTCTGATTGCTTCTTTAAACATTTCTCGTGGATGAACTAGGGATGCATTAAGATGACCAATTGAGATCACCTTTTTTGCAATCACCCGATGCTTGGTATTAAGCATAATAATCATGAAATGTTCCTTTTGTTCTAGACTCAGCTCTCGCAGGACCATTTCAGCCGCATCTTGAGGGCTATTAATGACTCCCTTAAACTCGATTCGCGAATCGGCAAGACGTTTGGCTAATTCAAAAGCAGCTAGTATGTCTGCTGCTTTTGCAGGACCAATCCCTTTCACTCGCAGCAGTTCCTCATAACTAGCACTAGCTAAACCTCTTAATGAGCCAAATTTAGCCAAAAGACTCTCAGCCAGTGCTACGGCAGATTTACTCTTGATTCCAGTCCGCAGCAAAATGGCCAGCAGTTCTTTGTTGGAGAGACGCTCTGGTCCATAGCGTACCAGCCGCTCCCGCGGTCGTTCTTCTGCAGGTAAATCCTTTATCATTACACGATATGTCACCTTATTCCCCTTTCCCATCCCCCTCAGGCGCGTTAAAGGAAGACTTCGATACCAAAAACTCGTAATTCTTCTACGAGTCTAGGCATGGGTAAACCGACAACATTATAATAGCAACCTTTTATACCTTCGACAAGTAATCCACCAAATCCTTGAATCCCATATCCACCAGCTTTATCAAGCGGTTCGCCTGTTGCTGCATAACTTTCTATTTCATGACGAGACAGTGATCGAAAACGAACGAGGGTAGTCTCAGAAAACAACCGGATGGCTTGTCCCTTACGAGCTAGGGCCACCGCGGTTGTCACCTCATGCTCCCTTCCACTTAGAGAACACAGCATTTCTATGGCAGCATCTTCATTATGAGGTTTCCCCAAGATCTCGTTGTCTAAGACCACTATTGTGTCAGCACCGAGAGTCAATGACTCAGGATATACAGCACTCACTGCCTCCGCTTTTAGTCGTGCATTAGACTCTGCTACAACTTCAGGCAGCCCATTAGTTTCCTCAGTCACTTCTACAACGGCCACCTCAAAATCTAAACCAAATTTACGGAGCAAATCTCGACGACGGGGTGAGTGACTTGCCAGTACTAGATCCATTCGTTACTCCTTCTCTGTTCATAGGTATAACACTACAATATTCACCGTCAGTTTCAAATTTCCCTCCACAGAAAATGAGAGAGTCTCATTTAGAGAACCCTCTCCCTGTATCTTAACTTTCAGATTTGAACAGTGATGCCATACTTAGGTAGCGTTCACCTGTATCAGGCAGAAGAACTACTACTTTTGCTCCAGAACCGAGCTCTTGAGCTACTTGGAGTGCAGCAGACATTGCTGCTCCCGCGGAAATCCCACTAAGAA
This sequence comes from Bacillota bacterium, assembly GCA_012518735.1. Lineage (GTDB taxonomy): Bacteria > Bacillota > Limnochordia > Darwinibacteriales > Darwinibacteriaceae > JAAYRO01. The sequence continues at coordinate 19,256 of JAAYRO010000148.1, read as the reverse complement.
TTCCCTCTTCTCGAGCCAATCTCCCTACCATACCTAAAGCATCTTTATCTTTTACCCGAATGATCTGGTCATAGACTGACTGGTTAAGGACGGTTGGAACAAATCCAGCCCCAATTCCCTGAATGCCGTGGGGTCCTGGCTCTGCTCCTGAAAGAACAGCGGACGTGTCTGGTTCTACTGCCACGATTCTCACATTTGGTAAACGTTTCTTAAGAACTTCCCCTACCCCTGTAATGGTGCCCCCAGTACCAACCCCTGAAACAAAAGCATCTAAGTGTCCTTCACATTGAGTCAAAATCTCTTGAGCTGTTGTTTCGCGATGAATCTCTGGATTTGCATAATTGGTGAACTGCTGAGGCATAAAATACGTGGGATTTTCCTTTACAAGCTCCTCTGCTTTCTTTATAGAACCCATCATGCCTTGCTCTCCTGGAGTCAGTATTAATTTGGCACCATATAACTCCAGGATACTCCGTCGCTCAGCACTCATTGTTTCAGGCATGCAGATAATCAACTCATACCCTAATGCAGCTGCGACCATTGCTAGTCCAACGCCTGTATTACCACTGGTAGGTTCCACAATGGTCCCACCTGGTTTCAAAAACCCCTTCTTTTCGGCGTCACGAACCATACTGAGGGCGATCCGGTCCTTCACACTGCCTCCAGGATTGAAACTTTCCAGCTTCGCCCAAATTTGAGCACTGTTTTTCTCAGCTAATCGGTTAATCCTCACCAGAGGCGTTTCACCTATCAAACCTAGAATACTATCCGATACCTTCATGCCGTTATCCCCCTTCGGGATAATCGTATAAATTCCAACAGACTTTGTCAAGATTAACCAAGCTTGCCAAAGCGGCGATGACGGTGAGGGATAGAGATTGGCCCCAACTCTGAAGCTAATTCTAAGAGATACTTTTTAGAGAGGATTCGGTTTGCATTGATCTCCCACCCATCGAGGTGGCGGTGATCATCCATCCAATCCCAAGGATACTCCAACTGCTCCTCCAGATCGTTTCTCAGCCAGCGGCTTTTATAATCCATCTTGATTCCCCCTTTACCACAGGATCCTCTGATCCTAATAAGCTTTTTTAAGCTCAATACCCTGGTAATAGTATTGGAGAATCTCCTGATAGTCATACCCCTGCTGCGCCATTCCGTCAGCACCATATTGGCTCATGCCCACCCCATGCCCAAATCCCCAAACAGAAAACACTACATCGTTTTGGAGTAAATCCACTGTAAACCAGCTGGAGCGCAAACCTAGGCGTTGACGCACCTCTCTTCCACTAAACCACTTATCACCAACCTCCACTGTCTTAACGCGACCAGATGGGTACCGTTCCACAACCCGCAAGTCCGTACTCTTACTTACTTCAAGACTGCCGCACAATTGAGCTGTAGAGAAAGTGGCGGTGGTAAAATGATAGGGAGAAGATGCACTATATGGATCATGCACTCCCCTCAGATAGGGAAGCTGCTCACTCCAATAGTGTTCTGAGTTTTCTGTACGGCCTCCACTTGTAGAATGATAGACTGCCAAAATTGGCTCTCCATCATAGACAGCTATCCATCCAATCGTTTGGTTTACAGCCTTTTTAATTTTCTTCTGCAGTTGACGACCTTGCAGAAGGCCATAGCGGTCAAAAAAGGTCTCCCACGAAACCCAAGCCTGCCCCGATTTATAATCAGTGGACAAATGTGCATCGGGATGTTCAGGAATGGTATCATTCCGCTGAATACGACGATATGCGTATGTACGTGCTGCAACAGCTTGTGCTTTGAGAGCTTCTAGTCCAAAGCTAGCAGGCATTTCAGCTGCTACCACCCCCTGCACATACTCTTCCAAAGTCATGCTCATAAGCGTATTCGATTGTTCATCCCATATGACAACTAGAGGCGCCTTAGGAATAGAAAAAAAAGACACCGTACAACTGCGAACCAGCAACGCCGGTATCCCAATGACTAATATGAATAAGATAACAAGTAGAAAGAGAGATGAACCCCTCCGCGCCCTGCGTCTTTTATGTCGTCGTCTCAAAAAAATTCCCTCCCACCCAATTCATAACTATGACGGGTAGGAGGGCAGATATTCCTAATTACTCTGCACTAATAGCATCTACTGGACAAACTTCTGTACAAGCAGCGCAATCAATGCACTCATCAGCATCAATAATGTACTGGTCCGCACCTTCACTAATGGCTTCTACTGGACATTGTGCTGCACATGCACCACAACTAATACAATCAGAGCTAATAACGTGTGCCACAGTTCACTTCGCCCCCTTTTTCACAATTCCTATTACTAATCAAGAATAGCAAAACCTGAAAAACATGTCAACTAAGTAATTTGGTCGGAATTACCATCTTTATCGAACTACTATTACTTCAAACCCTTTGCTCTTGAGCTCTTCACTAAAACGATTTGCATTTTCTTGGGAGCTAAAAGCACCGGTCTGCACCCTATATGGTGGTCCATCTACAATAATTGCATCATAACCCAACTCTTTTAGACGTACCACCATACGATCAGCATTTTGCTTTTCAGAAAATACGCCAACTTGAACGCGATAAAGTGTACCTGAGGAGGGCTCTGGCTCACTAGATCCAGTTGCTCCTTCATCCACAAGCGGCTGCGGTCTAGGCGAAGCCACCACTGGCGAGACAGGAGCCTCCTCCTCTTTTTGCGTCATCTGCACTTTGTAAGTATGTTGAGCTTGGAGCATTCTAACCGCATATTGACCCAGCAGATAGCCTACGAAGATGAAAATAATGCTGAGGGTAATCAGCGTCACAACGAAATTGATTCCTTGTTGACCCGACCTGGTTTTCCCCTTTTTCTTATGTCGGGAACTCATGCTAAATCCCCCTTTTTATGATTAGTCCTCTTTAGATAGTACGCCTAGCGTTCGTAAATACCTCTTAATCGTACCTACAAGATACAAAGAGCCACACACGCAGATAGGCGCAGTCTCCAAAGCATCCTGGACTGCATCGAGAGGAGAATCATATCCAACTGCAGTAACCCCCCGACTTTTTCCATAACGTACAAGGCGTTCTGGCTCCATTGGTAGTAAGCGTCCACTCTCTGCTTTCGTAAATACAAACCGTTCAGCAATGGGGAAAAGAATATCCACAAGACGAATATCCTTGCTGTTCAGCATACCAAAAATAAAGGTAAATCGGTCAGAACCAATTTCTGAGCTGATGTGTTTCAAACCATCAGCTAAAGCCATAAGGCCTTCTTGGTTATGCCCTCCATCCAAGATCACTAACGGTTCAGACGATACCACTTCCATTCTTCCCGACCAACGTGCTTTCAATAGGCCGCTTCTAATTGCTTGTTCAGAAATAGACCAACCTTTGTCCTGCAGAACCTCCAATGCTAATAGGGCTGTCGCTGCATTGTCAAGCTGGTGAGCTCCGAGCAGTCGTATTTCAAGAAAATCATACCCAGGATAGCTTAGATGTCCTCCCCTAATATTCCAATTTAGCCGTTTCCACTGAACCTGTTCTAGTGAATAAAACGGTGCATTCTTCTGAACAGCTGCTTCTTTCAGAACACGAATTGCTTCTGGCTGTTGAATCCCTGTTACTACTGGAACCCCCTGCTTAATAATGCCTGCCTTTTCATAGGCGATCTGAGCAAGAGATGTACCTAATCGATCCATATGGTCATGTCCAATGGACGTAATGACTGTTAGTTCAGGGTTCACCACCGAAGTCGCATCTAGGCGTCCACCCAACCCTGTCTCTAGTACTACAACATCCACTTCAGATGCTGCGAAATACAGAAATGCTAAGGCTGTGCCTAGTTCGAACTCGGTTACAGCTCCATACTCTGGGTAATCCTGTTCCACCTTCTTAATAGCGTCTTCCGTTTTGTAGAGCAGTTCTTCCAATTGTAGATCATCGATGGGAGTTCCATTTATCCGGAACCTCTCATTATATCTCTCTAAATGAGGTGAAGTAAATAATCCAACGTCAAAGCCAGCCTCTTCCAGCACTTGAGCCATGAGAGTAGCCACAGACCCCTTACCATTGGTTCCAGCTATATGAATAAATTTCAGTTGGTCCTGGGGATTGGACAGAGCGGAGCAGACAAGCTGAATCCGCTCTAATCCCAAGTGACTCCCAAATCGTTCCCGTTCCTTGATTATCTTCATCTCTTTATGCCTGCATCTCCTGTAATAGATCCTTTAAGCGTTGAACTGTAGCTGTGTAAGACTCCACTTTCTGACGTTCCTTTTCTACTACCTCCGCAGGAGCCTTCGATATAAATCCTTCGTTCGCCAATTTGTTTTCTGCCCGTTTAAGCTCTTTTTCAGCTGATTCAAGTTCTTTTTTGGTACGAGCAATTTCTTCTTCAAGATCCACCATGTCTGCCAGTGGTAAGAAGATGCTTATTCCGTTTACTACAGCTCCCACAGATTTCTCTGGTTTCTCTCCCGGCTCTTCCAAAATGAGATGTTCCAAACCAGCTAACGTTTTCACATCATCCATGCCTTCTTCCAAGATCTCCAATACATCAGGGGATCCTTGGCATATGGCAGTAATCTTCCGTCCGGGATTTACATTTTTCTCACTGCGAATGGTCCGAATCTCCGTAACTACGGCCATAATAGTCTCCATAGCCCGTTCTGCACTGGGAGCGTTAAAGCCTGTTGGTTGTGGCCACTCTGCCAAAACAATGGTAGGGCCATCATTAGGAAGATTCTGCCAGATTTCCTCCGTAATAAAGGGCATATAAGGATGAAGCAGCTGCAGTGTATTCTTCAATACAAACCACAATACGTATTGAGCTGTATAGCGAGACTCCTCGCCGTGCTTTCCATAGAGACGGGGCTTAATGAGCTCAATATACCAGTCGCACAGCTCATTCCAAATAAACTCATACAATACCCGGGCCCCTTCTCCAATGTCATACCGCTCAAGGAAACGAGTAACTTCATTGGCAGTGAATTCAAAGCGGCTCAAGATCCAGTGATCAGCTGTAGTCAGATCTAATGACCCGAGATTCTTCCGATTCTCATTAAAGTCTGAAAGATGCATTAAGGCAAAGCGTGACGCATTCCAAATCTTATTCGCAAAGTTGCGATAGGCTTCCACTTTTTCAGGAACAAAACGCAGGTCATTCCCAGGTGCTACCCCAATTACTAAGTTAAAACGAAGGGCGTCTGCCCCATACTCTTCGATCACATCCAGAGGATCAATCCCATTGCCTAAGGATTTACTCATCTTACGCCCCTGCGAATCTCGAACAAGTCCATGAATGAGCACATCTGAGAAAGGTTTTTCATCCATAAACTCTAAACCCATGACGATCATTCGAGCTACCCAGAAGAAGATAATATCAAATCCTGTCACCAAAACAGATGTAGGATAGAAGTGTCTCAATTCTTCAGTATCATCAGGCCATCCTAGTGTAGAAAATGGCCAAAGGGCCGAAGAAAACCAAGTATCCAAAACATCAGGATCCTGCTCAATCTGAGTAGAATCACACTTTGGACAGGCTGTTGGATCTTCTACGCTGGCAAAAACCTCACCGCAATCCTGGCAGTACCATACGGGAATGCGATGTCCCCACCACAATTGTCTAGAAATACACCAATCCTGAATGTTTTCCATCCAGTGTAAATACTGCTTACTGAATCGTTCCGGGATAAAGCGAATTTCTCCACTCTCTACCGCATCGATGGCTGGCTTGGCCAAAACATCCATTTTAACAAACCACTGTTTTGATACAAGAGGTTCCACAACTGTACTGCAGCGATAGCAGACCCCAACAGCATGATCGTGATCCTCCACCTTAACGAGGAGTCCTAACGCTTCTAGATCCTCCACCACTTGTTTCCGACAAGTGTATCTGTCCTGCCCTGCATATTTACCAGCTTCTTCTGTCATTTTGGCATCTAGACCAATAACCTGAATTTGGGGCAGATCGTGACGGAGCCCGATCTCAAAGTCATTAGGATCATGGGCAGGAGTTATCTTAACCATTCCTGTTCCAAATTCCATATCTACATAGTCATCAGCCACAATGGGAATCTCACGGTCTACTAAGGGCACAATAACAGTCTTTTCCAATAAGTCTTCATACCTTGAATCAGCAGGATTAACAGCAATAGCCGTATCACCAAGCATGGTTTCTGGTCTAGTTGTGGCAACCTGAATAAACCCTGAGCCATCGGCAAATGGATACTTAATATGATAGAGTTTACCTTGCTGTTCCTCGTGTTCCACTTCAATATCTGAAAGGGTTGTACTGCATTGAGGACACCAATTCACACTGTAATTACCTTGGTAAATCAAACCCTTTTCGAAAAGACGCACAAACACTTCCCGAACAGCTCGTGAACATCCTTCATCCATGGTAAAACGTTCCCGCTGCCAATCTACGGATGAGCCTAGTTTCTTCAGCTGATTTAGAATGCGTCCACCATATTCCTCTTTCCATTCCCAGGTCCGCCGCAAAAACTCTTCCCGACCTAAGTCATGGCGGGTCTTACCTTCTGTTGCACGAATATGGTCTTCTACCCGAGCTTGGGTAGCAATCCCTGCATGATCGGTCCCTGGTATCCAAAGAGTGTTATAACCCTGCATTCTCTTCCAGCGAACTAGAATATCTTGATAGGTCTCATCTAGAGCATGCCCCATGTGCAACTGCCCCGTAATGTTTGGAGGTGGAATCACAACACAAAAAGGTTCTTTCGTCTCATCAACTTCCGCGTGGAAAAACCCGTTTTCCTCCCAATACGCATACCATTTATCTTCCACTAGTTTAGGATTATACGTCTTATCCACCTAATTTCACTCCCATCAATCTCTGAAATAAAAAACAGACTTTTCTATCTAAGGACGAAAAGTCTGTTTCGCGGTACCACCTTAATTCCCACCACCACTATCTATGGCAGGCTCTCTAATTGCGGTAACGGTGCAACCGTCTAAAGCTATTTCATCACTGATGGTTCACTTTAGAAGCTCCAGGGCGACTTCAGCGCAAACGATCCTAGGGAACTTTCCACCAGCCAGTTCCCCTCTCTAGAGGCGTTTTCTGCTTACTCCTCCCTATCACTGCCTATCGTTTTGTTCATTTATGCACCCATAATACACTGTAGTCCGTCGTTTGTCAACTATCCGACTGCTCTTGACACTCTTTACACAGTCCGAAAAAACGCAGACAGTGGTCGGTAACAGCAAAACCTGTTTCATTTGCGATCCGTTTCTCTATTTCCTCTAGTAGATCATCTGTAAACTCACCGATGTTTCCACATTTCTTACAAATAAGGTGATGGTGATAATGCTCTTCTTGAGTACCAAGCCTAATTTCATAGCGATTTTGTCCGTCGCCGTAATCAAGTCTATGAACCACTCCCAAACTCTCTAGGAGTTCTAGACTTCGATAAACCGTTGCTAATCCTATTTCTGGATACAACTCCTTTGTATGTAGAAAAACGTCTTCTGCAGAAAGATGTCCTTCCGAATTAGCAATCAGCACATTGACTATAGCCTCTCTTTGGGGTGTGAGACGATGGGAATGCTCTTCGAGCTGCATTCGAACCCTATCCAGCAGCGTTTGGTTTGACATACATAATCCCCCCAACCTAGATCGTTAAGAACCTAACTATACCTCCAAAAGAAAAAAGCCGTCATGATCAGAATAACGCCTAATATGGACACTATACTGGCAGCAATAGAACTCCAAGCGCCCCGTCTTCGTCTTCCAGAGTTTTTTGGAGCAGAGGCATAAAGATACAGCCAAGCTCCTCCAAAAAACAATGCGGCTAATGCATACAACCAAGGATTAGGCGATTCGCCGCTAATCTCACGAAACCGCAATAAGAACCATTGTATCCCTGCATTCAGCGCCAAGTAACCTGTAACCAACTGTCCGTCAAACCTAGTAGTTCTTCGAAACTGCCACAACAAGGCAAAGAGTAAGTAATACAAAATAGCCGCATAGAGCTGAATCGGATGCAGAGAAAACTGCCCAAATGTAACAGCCCATGGCTGGGAAGTCTGGCGACCAAAGACATTGGAACCTAAATGGCCCAAAGACTGCATCAAAGCCACCGATGGAATAATAACGTCAAGAAAACCAGCTGGATTAGGAATATACCGTATAATGTAATACATGGCATAACAAACCGCCGCGGCACAGCCCACCTTCTCATTAAGCTGGACGCCGGTAAATAACACCCACGGATAGATAAAAGTATGCCATCGATGAATAGAGAATACAAACGCGACCCGTCCGGCAACTACGAATACTAGAGCAACCCAGACAATAAAACGAAACACTGTTTCTGAACCGAATCCTTTACGTTTTCCTTCCCTTTGAGCCAGTAAGGAGCCGAAAAGGAGTCCTAGGCCGAGCATGAATCCGTAAGAATAAACCGGATAGTCGGCAAAGAAGAATAAGACACTCTCCACCTGACTCTCCTACCTTTCTCCTTTCCTATTCCTCGCTCAGGCCTTAAATCCTTCTTGAATTTAGTGCGGTTTTTAACAATTCATTTACCACTTCTGGATTCGCTTTTCCCTGCGTTTTACGCATTACCTGCCCAATAAAGAACCCAAATAGCCGTGTTTCACCACTAATGAATCGTTCCACTAAGGACTCATTTTCAGCAAGCACTTCCCCAATAACTCTTTGAAGGGCATCTTCATCACTCACCATACGTAGTCCCTGCTCATCCACAATTGTTAATGCTGCTTTACCAGTAGCAAACATTTCCTCTAATACATCTTTACCCTGATTGTTACTGATGATCTCTTGATCAACAATTTCTAAGAGACCTGCCATCATTTTAGGGGAAATGTGCCCCTGTTCTCTCGCTAGTCGAGAATAGTCACCCATAAGCCAATTAGTGATCATCTTTACATTGGGGAAAATAGCTGCAGTCTCTTCCAGCATCTCGTTGAAATCTGGATAATTTACAAAAAAGGATGCTTCATAATGAGACAGGCCGTACTGCTCCATTAAGCGGTGAAGGCGCTCCAATGGAAGCTCAGGTAGAGAATCCTTAATATCTTCAATCCAAGCCTTCTTCAGCTCTAAAGGTGGCAGATCAGGCTCAGGAAAATAGCGATAATCAGGTGCATCGGCTTTTGAACGCATGGAAAACGTTTTTCCACTTCGCTCATCCCAGGTACGAGTTTCCTGCCCAATCTGTCCCTGCTGTTTTAGAACTGCTTCTTGCCGGCGAACCTCATATTCTAACGCCCTCTCTAAAGCTCGAAACGAGTTGAGGTTTTTAATTTCGACCTTCGTCCCCATGGTTTGAGAACCTACGGGCCGCAGAGAGATGTTGGCATCACAGCGGAGTGAGCCCTCCTCCATTTTGCAGTCAGAAACCCCTACATAATCTAGTATTAGGCGAAGCTGTTCAAGAAAAACACGTGCCTGCTCTGGATGACTAATATCTGGAGCTGTTACAATCTCAATCAAGGGAATACCAGCCCGATTATAGTCAACCAAAGAATACTCAGAGTGAACAATACTTTCACCACTGTGAACCAGCTTCCCTGCTTCTTCTTCTAGGTGAATTCGGTTAATCTTTGTGCGAGTCAGCTCTCCGTTGTAATAATAATCAACATATCCTGGGCCACAGAGGGGAAATGCCTCCTGAGTTATCTGATACGCCTTAGGCAGATCAGGGTAAAAATAATTTTTCCGATCAAACTTGCTGTAGGAATTGATCTGGCAGTTTAGAGCCAAACCGGCCCGAACCCCATACTCCACTGCCTTTTCGTTAACAATAGGCAGTGAACCTGGCAGACCAAGACATATAGGACAGCAGTGAGAATTGGGTGGAGCTCCAAATTCCGTTGAGCAGGTACAGAGAAACTTACTTTTGGTAAGGAGCGCAACATGTATTTCTAGTCCAATTACTGTTTCATACTTACCCATTGCTTAGGGAACCCCCTTTCAGAGCGTTTTCAAGCCAATAAGCCACTTGAAAAACGACATTCTCCTGAAAATGACTGCCCATAATCTGAAGCCCGATAGGCAGTCCCTGACTGTCTAGTCCACACGGCATACTCAACGCTGGTATTCCTGTTAGGTTGGCCATGGCTGTATATAAGTCAGAAAGATACATCTCCAACGAATTTCGCTTTTCCCCTATTCGAAAGGCGGTAGTGGGGGTGGTAGGAGTAATAACCAGATCAACTTCTTCAAACGCCCGCTGAACCTCTTGATTAATGAGAGTGCGCACCCGCTGAGCCTGTTCATAATAGGCTTCATAATGACTGGCACTTAAAACGTAGGTCCCCAGCATAATCCTCCGCTTCACTTCTGAACCAAAACCTCGACCGCGAGTTTTTTCAAACATGGTGTTTGTATCATGAGCCTCCACTCGCATACCATAGCGTACCCCATCATACCGGGCTAAACTAGAACTAGCCTCAGCCGCTGCAATCGTTAGATACGTATCAATCGCATATACATTCGTTTCTAAAGAAATAGGTACCAAAACAGCGCCGAGAGCTTCCAATTGACTCAAAGCATTCTCCACAGCCTGGCGCACCTCAGAAGATAAACCTTCTCCAAAATACTCTTCTGGCACGCCTATTTTCAGACCTTTCGGAAAAGGTTCATCTTCCAACTGCAGTCGGAAGCTTGCCTGTGAAGAAGAGGTAGCGTCTCGGGAATCGGGTCCTGCAATCAGCGAAAACAGAACTGCTGCATCTCCCACATTTCGAGCTATAGGTCCGATCTGATCAAGAGACGGAGCGAGAGCCACAAGGCCGTAACGGGAAACACGCCCATACGTTGGTTTTAAGCCAACTACACCGCAAAATGCAGCCGGTTGTCGGATAGAACCGCCTGTATCTGTACCAAGCGCCCAAGGTGCTTCTCCAACAGCCACTGCTGCAGCCGAACCTCCGCTGGATCCACCAGGAACTCGGCTTTCATCATGTGGATTGCGTACGGCTTTAAAAGCGGAATACTCCGTTGATGATCCCATTGCGAACTCATCCAAGTTAGTTTTGCCCAAAATGGGCAGACCTGCTCTTTTTAGCAGAGTTACAACAGCTGCGTCAAAGGGCGGAACGTAATTCTCCAGCATACGGGACCCACACGTAGTACGCACTCCCAGAGTACAGATATTATCTTTAACAGCAATAGGAATCCCATCCCATGGAGATAAGGGTTCCCCCTGTTTTCTCCGAGCATCTGATGCGGCAGCCTCTGCCAATGCACCCTCTTTATCAACAGTAATAAACGCGTTAATCCTGCCTTCTTCCTGGGCAATTCTGTCTAAGTAGTTCTGAACAATTTCCGTACTTGATACTTCACCTTGCTGAAGTAATTGGGCTAATTTTCTCATTCCTGTCCCTCCAGGATCTGGGGTACTCGAAAATAACCATTCACTACATGGGGACCGCCTGCTGTTGCAGCAGCTTGTGATAGACTTTCACGAACCTCATCTTTGCGAAGTGGATGGCGGATTTCTATTACATGAGAAGTACCCTCTACCTCAGAAACATCTACCTGCCGAAGCTTGGCCCCTGATTCAAGAAACCGCGTAAGATCCTCTTGATATTGAGCTATTTCATCCTCGTTCAGCTCTAACCTAGCTAATTTTGCGATTCTCATAACTTCCGCCCGCTCAATCAATGGATGCACCTCTGCTCTCTATAAAACGAATCAAATCTTTCTCAGATAAAACGGGTACTCCAAGCTCCTGTGCTCTTGTTAATTTGGAGCCACCTCGTTCTCCTGCAACCAAATAGCTGGTCTTTTTACTAACACTCGACGTAACATCAGCACCGAAACTCCGCAGACGCTCTTCAATTCCGTCTCTAGTGAATCGACTCAAGCGACCAGTCACTACAAAAGTAAGACCTTCTAAAACCGCTCTATCAGATTGTTGTTCTCCCTCACTCATGTTAACGCCAGCTTCTCTTAATGCCCAGATCAGTGCAGTGTTTTCCTCCTGGGCAAAGAAGTCTACGACTGACTGAGCTATTTTATCACCAATGGCGGGTATTTCCAGCAGCTCTTCCTTTGAAATAGACTGTAAGCGATCTATGGTTCGAACATGACGAGCCAATTCCCTAGCCACTTCTGCTCCTACAAGCCGAATTCCCAGCGCAAAAATAACTCGAGACAGGGGCCGTTCCTTGCTGGCTTCAATGGCACTCAGCAAATTGTCTGCCGACTTTTCCCCGAAGCGCTCTAATGAAAGAAGATCCTCTCGTGAAAGAGCGTAAAAATCGGCTGGAGTGTCTACAAACCCTGCTTCAACGAGCTGACCAATGACAGCTGGTCCTAAACCATCAATATCCATTGCTCCACGAGAAGCAAAATGAATCAGCCGCTCTAAGCGTTGAGCTGGACAATGGGGATTGATGCAGCGAGTTACTGCTTCGCCAGGAATTCGAACGACTTCACCTGCGCAGACGGGGCACTCCTTGACCATTACGAATGGAACTTCATCCCCAGTACGCCGTTCTGGTAAAGAACGGACAATTTCAGGAATTATATCACCTGCTTTTTGAAGCACTACGTAATCACCAATTCGAATGTCTCTATCCTTCACTATATCTTCGTTATGGAGTGTGGCTCGACTCACTGTTGAACCAGAAACAAATACGGGCTCCAAATGGGCTAATGGTGTTAAGGCACCAGTTCGACCTACCTGTACTTCAATATCTGTAACACGAGTAATCACTTGTTCTGCAGGAAATTTGTACGCAATAGCCCAGCGTGGACTGTGTGACGTTACTCCTAATGATTCCTGCAGTGCTAAGTCATTGACCTTAATCACAATTCCATCAATTTCATAAGGCAGTTCAGTTCTTTTTTTGCTCCATTCCTCGACATACGCAAGCACTTCATCAATTCCGTAGCAGATGCGTGAGTGGGGATTGATTTTTAATCCCAAATCCCGCACATAATCAAGGGCCTCTTTATGTGTTTTGTATGCATGGCTCACGCCTCCGCCTACACCGTACAAGAAGATATCTAGAGGTCTGCCAGCTGTAATCTTAGGATCTAGCTGTCTGAGAGAACCTGCAGCCGCGTTTCGAGGGTTTGCAAACAAACCTTCACCCTTTGCCCCTCTTTCTGCATTGAGGCGTTGAAAATCATCGCGATTGATATACACTTCACCCCGTACATTAATGGTCACAGGTTCATTGAGGCGCAGTGGTAAAGAACGAATGGTCCGCAGATTAGACGTAATGTCTTCTCCCTGATGACCATCACCACGAGTTGCTCCCTGTACAAACACTCCATCCTCATAATTTAGAGAGACAGCCAATCCATCGATTTTGAGCTCACAGACATAGACTACTGGTTCAGGACTGTGCCGTTCCATGCGTTCCATAAACGCATAAATCTCCTCTTCACTAAAAGCATTGGACAAACTCAGCAGGGGCTCAGCATGAGTGACAGCAGCAAACTTCGCGCTGGGAGCATGACCTACCCTCTGAGTGGGCGAATCTGGAGTAATCAGCTCCGGGTATTCTGCCTCAAGCTCGATGAGTTCGCGCATGAGTTTATCGTATTCCGCGTCTGAGATACTAGGTTTGTCTAAAACGTAATACTGATAGTTGTGATACCTTAGTTCAGCCCTCAAACGCTCCATTTTCTGCACTATTTGATCCATTTCCCTACCTCCCGCACTCATAATTTCTCCAACGGAGCCATATGGGCAATGACCGTCTTAATGCCTTTATCAGGAAAGGCAATCTTCAATTCAAGATCCTTATGGGAAGTATTTACAGAAACTACCAATCCCTCACCCCACACTTTGTGATGCACTTTGTCACCCGCTTTAAAATCTCCGTTATCGTGGGTCACATCCCGGCTGCTTGAATTGGGTTCATTATAGTCTTCCAGCAAATCTGGAGGTATTTCGTTCACGAACATAGAGACTGGATTTTGATTCGTCATCCCAAAAATGGTACGAGACCGAGCACAGGTCAAGTATAACTTCTCTTTAGCACGGGTCATTCCTACATAAGCTAATCGCCGTTCCTCTTCTAATTGACCTGGTTCGAATAAGGAGCGGGCATGGGGGAAAATCCCATCTTCCATCCCGCATACGAATACGACGGGAAACTCTAACCCTTTCGATCCATGTAAAGTCATGAGATTCACTACATCTGCATCACGCTCGTAGTTATCCACATCACTAATAAGGGCCACGTGTTCTAAAAAGGCACCTAAATCTGTTTCTGACACCTCTTGTTCAAACTGCTTTGTAACAGACAAGAACTCATTGAGGTTCTCTACTCTTCCTTGTGATTCCACGTCCCTTTGTCTGTCTAGATCTTCTATATAGCCCGTTTCAGTCAGGACACTCTTAGTCAAGTCCGTTAGGGCAGCAGAGCCAACCAGTTCCATTAATCCATCCAGCATGATCTTGAAATCCCTAAGAGAGTTAATGAACCGCGTACCTAATCCGTCAATGGAGTCTAAGTATTCTAATGTATCATATAAACTGACTCCAAATTGATCGGCAAATCGGGTCAACCGGTTTACAGTTGCATCGCCAATTCCACGACGTGGGACATTTACAATGCGCCGAAAGCTGTAATTATCAGAGGGATTATATAAAAGCCGCAGGTATGCCAGTAAGTCCTTTATCTCTTTTCTTTCGTAGAATCTCAGACCAGATATGATCCGATATGGTATTCCCCTCTTCATAAACTCCTCTTCAATAATACGAGACTGGGCATGGGTCCGGTATAAGAGGGCGAACTCACCATAGAGCCGTCGCTCTTCTCTAATTCCCTTCTGAATCTGATCAGCAATAAAAATCGCTTCCTGCCGCTCTGTCTCACCTTGGTAAAAGACAACTTTGGCTCCCTCCGGGTTATTTGTCCAAAGTGTTTTTGGCTTTCGCTCTGTATTATTCTGAATTACACTGTTAGCCGCGGCTAAAATGCTTTTTGTTGAACGATAGTTTTCCTCCAGCTTCACAATTCGAGCCTGGGGATAGTCTTTTTCGAACTCTAGGATATTGCGGATATCAGCTCCCCGAAAGGCATAAATGCTCTGATCCTCGTCTCCAACAACACACAGATTCTTCCTCTCTTGAGATAACAAGTGAACCAAGACATATTGAGCGTGGTTTGTATCTTGATACTCATCTACCATGATGTAATGAAATCGTTCCTGGTACTTCCGAAGGACATCAGGATACTCCTGAAATAAAAAGACAGTCATCATAATGAGATCATCAAAATCAAACGCGTTGTTCTCCCGAAGTTTGGCTTGGTATTTACCATATACCTTGGCCACACTGTTCTCCCAAAAATCAGCGGCCATTTCGTCATACCGCTCTGGAGTCAACAGCCCATCTTTAGCTCGACTGATGGCACCCAGAATAGCTCGAGGCTCGAATTTCTTCGAATCCATATTAAGCTCTTTCAAGCAATCCTTAATCACTGTCTGCTGATCTGTAGTATCAAATATTTGAAAATTCCGTTTGTAACCCAGTTTCTCACTTTCATAGCGCAGAACTTGTACGCAGAGAGAGTGAAAGGTACCCATCCAAACCTGTTCTCCTAGGGGACCAACTAGGTCTGTAACCCGTTCCTTCATTTCTTCAGCCGCTTTGTTAGTAAATGTAACTGCTAAAATCCGATACGGCGGCACCCCATGATGATTTACAAGATGGGCAATTCGATACGTCAAAACTCTTGTCTTACCGCTTCCTGCCCCTGCAATAATGAGCAGGGGACCTTCTACATTTTCCACTGCTTCCCTTTGGCTGGGGTTAAGGTGATCCAAATAGTCCATACTCTTCTCCTTTATACCAAAAGCTAATTCTATTATACCTTGACATGATGCAGTAGTACAACCATGCGCCAAACGCCCTCAGCTGGCTTTTCCCAACCATTCCCAGGAGGTTTTAGTTCCTTCGGACAGAAAAAATAGGTTGTATTAGAAAAATCTTGTCAGTCCGAGAAAGGAAGGGTGGATACGTTTGCGGAATCATGCTTTGCTTATTCTACTTCTATTATTTGCGGTGATTGTGGAAGGTTGTTCGGGTCCACAAATACCAGGAACATCGCCTCCTTCTGAAGGCAGTTACGGAACACTTACAGGAATAGTGACAGATGAAGTATCTGGATTGAAACTTTGGTCTGGCACAGCTGCAGTAGGCAGTCAATCAGTTCAAATTAAAGACGGCGGCTTCGAAATCACAAACATACCTTATGGAACATACACTCTAACGATTCAAAAACCATTCTACGAAGCACTCACCATGCAAGTAGCAGTAAACCACAAAAACATAGCACTAACCGATCTCCAACTACAGCCTATCTATAACACATCCGAAATGGATCTTTTTGCACGCTTAGTCCACGCGGAAGCGAAAGGGGAAAGCTACAAAGGGCAGGTGGCCGTAGCCGCTACCATTCTTAACCGTGTGCTTCATCCCGATTATCCTAATACCCTATATGGAGTAATCAATGAAGTAGTCACCGTTAATGGGAAAAAATATTACCAGTACGAACCTGTTCTAAATGGTACGATTAATCAACCTGCTGGGGAAAGTGCAAAAGCTGCTGTATATGATGCATTAGCTGGGTGGGACCCATCGTTGGGAGCTACAGGTTTCTTTGCCCCTGCTAAAGTAGGTGGAAGTTCATGGGTGTGGACTCGCCCCATGACCATTACAATCGGAAATCATCGATTCTTTAAGTAGTAGTCTAATACGCAGTTCACCTCTCAAGCAGGTGCCTAATGGTCCTGGAATGAGAGGTGACTTTTTGTCAGCTAGAAGGAACGTTAGAACGAGCTAACAGCTCACTCCACACTTCTTCTAACTTAATCTTTCTAAATACAAGAAGTACTAACAAATGGTACAATAAATCGCCAATTTCGTAAATCAGTTCTTCGTTACCATCATTCTTGGCAGCAATGATCACCTCAGACGATTCCTCACCCAATGCTTTTAATATTTTATCTAGGCCGTTTTCCATGAGATAATTGGTGTAAGAACCGACTTTAGGTGAACGCCGCCGATCTTCGATGGTTGCGTACAGCCATGACAGAACTTCTCGATTTGGAGTGAGATCAGTAGGAGCAGGACCATCAGACATAATGAGATTGTGGAAACAAGTGTAGCTGCCTGCGTCATCGTCACAAGCACCGTGACCATGCTGGTCCACTGTAATAAGAAGAGTATCTCTATCACAGTCTGTCGTAATCCGCCTTACTTTTTGAATATTTCCCAATTCAGCCCCCTTATGCCGCACGGACTGCCGCTTCCGGCTGTAAAACCAAGTTTCACCTGTTTGCAGAGTTTTGTTAAAGGCCTCCTCATTCATGTAAGCGAGCATCAGCACTCTGCCTTGATCATCCTGGATAATTGCTGGAATAAGTCCGTTCTCATCATATACAAGCATGGCGCCATTCCCCCCTATAAAATGACCGGTTTCATCTGGACTTTCTACTCCCACTCAATGGTTGCAGGCGGTTTGGAACTAATGTCATAAACCACTCTATTAATTCCGTTTACCTCATGCAGTAGGCGGTTACTAATCCTAGCTAACACGTCATAAGGAATTCGACTCCAATCAGCACTCATTCCGTCCTCGCTTGACACGAACCGCAGTGCGACCACATAATCATAGGTTCGCTGTCCATGGAGCACTCCTACAGTGCGAGTATTGGTCAGCACGACTAACGCTTGCCAAATATCTCGATACAATCCAGCTTTTTTTATCTCTTCAATAGCTATTGCATCTGCTGCTTGTAGAATATCGATTTTTTCCTGTGTTATAGCTCCCATGATCCGAATAGCTAAGCCTGGACCAGGGAACGGATGTCTCCAAATAATCTCATCTGGCAGTTCTAGTACCTGAGCAAGTTTACGGACCTCGTCTTTAAACAATTCCTTTAAAGGCTCAACCAGGGAAAACTGCAGATCCTCAGGCAATCCTCCCACATTGTGGTGAGACTTAACTACCGCCGATTGGTCTGTTCCACTTTCTACCACATCAGGATAGAGCGTACCTTGAACCAAAAACTGAGCATCTCCAATTTTCTGTGCCTCTTCTTCAAAAACACGTATGAATTCTGTGCCAATTATCTTGCGCTTTTCCTCTGGATCTTCAACATCTTCCAGTTTGGTGAGAAATCGTTTGCGAGCATCGACATGAATCAGCCGCATTTGAAACTGTTTTTCGAAAGTGTTTATGACCTGTTCTGTTTCTCCCAAGCGCATCAGACCATGGTCTACATAAATACAGGTAAGCTGATCGCCGATGGCTTTATGTACTAGAACAGCTGCCACAGAAGAATCAATGCCTCCACTAAGGCCGCATACTACCTGGCTGTGGCCAACTTGTGCTCGAATCTGGGCAATGGATCTTTCAATGAAACTTTCCATATTCCAATCACCCTTACAGCCGCACTCATGCTTCACAAACTCTTCAATAACACGCTTTCCCTCTGTGGTGTGAAGTTCTTCAGTGCTGAGGGACTCTGTGAGCAGTACAGGTATATCCCCTTGGAGCAGCTGGGGATCGACTGTTTTTGAATCTCCACAGACGATTATTCCCTGCGGCTGGCGCACACACAATTCGGACCAGGTTATGTCCCCTGGTACAATTTCACTATATACGTTCCACTCCCGTACTCTTCTTGCGAGCAGTTGAGCGTTGGCACCACAATCTAAGACTAGAACAAGTTCCAAAACACTACCCCCCGTTTTAGCTATCTAATACGCCAACATATGGCAGTCCTCGGTATTTACTATCAAAATCTAGTCCGTAACCGACAACGAACTCATCAGGAATAGTGAATCCAACATAATCTGCAGCCAAAGACGTCCGCCTCCGCTCTGGCTTATCCAGCAAAACGGCTACCCGTATACTTTCTGGCTTCCTAGAACGAAGAATCTCTGTTAAGTACGAAAGTGTAAGTCCTGAATCAATAATATCTTCAACGATCAAGACGTGCCGTCCTTCAATAGGTGTATCCAGATCTTTGAGAACCTTAACTACACCAGAAGTCTGGGTCGACTGACCATAACTGGATGTAGCCATAAAATCTACTTCAACAGGAATTGAAATCTGACGCACCAAGTCGCTCATAAAAATAAAGGCACCTTTTAATATGCCCACAACGAGGAGATCCTTTCCGGCATAATCAGCACTTATTTTCTGACCAAGCTCTCTCACGCGGGCAGAGATCTGATCCTCGTTCAATAAAATCTTTTCAATCTCCAATACCATCCCACCTAATTCCTTAAAGTTCAGCTGTAACTGACTTCGCCATAATG
>JAAYRO010000147.1 GCA_012518735.1 Bacillota bacterium | reverse complement strand
TATCTTTTTCGTGCAAAAAGATATGCCTGATCTACCCCTTGTTCTTCGATGATCTTCGTTAACCATTGATATATACTCTGCCGAGCAATGGCCTGGCTTTCCCACGACCTAGGCTCATCTGTATATCCGCTAAGAAGAATATCTTGTTTGGCCAAGCGCATACACCGCTTTAGACCCTTTAAAGCATCGTCACGAGCGAGCATGATCATAGCTCTTGTTGTCCCCTTTCCCCCACTATTTTCCTTGAGTGTCTTGTTCACTTATGGTAGTTTTTACAAACACGTATTTTGCAGAGCCGTCTAATAATACCTCATAGTAATCGTACATATGACCATCTCGCGGAAAAGAACCGACATAATGAGCTTCGCCTTCCAAGGTCAATGGTTCCTTAGTCATTCCTTATCGCCCCTTTCCCCTTGACCTCTACTCCATCATATTCTAACTGGAGATTTTAGGTGTTTGCTTATAGTATCACACCTTCTTTTGGAGTCTATGCAAAAAAACATGGCAGGGAGACAACCCTGCCATGTTCCTTTAAATGTATTCCTTATTCAAAATCGTTTGAAGCCCATCTACTAGTGAATGATAGGTTAAGTCAAATTGTATAGGAGTGATGGAAACATATCCTTGTTCAACGGCCACTATATCAATGTCCAGATCACTGGATTCGGTCAGCTGAGGTTTTCCCCCCATCCAGAAATAGGTGTTACCTCGCGGATCAACTCTTTTCTCAAACAGGTTCTCATACTTCCGTACTCCAAGCCTCGTCACTCGGATACCCTTCACTTCTTCGATGGGTACAGCAGGTATGTTAATATTCAAGAGTCCGTCCTGAGGTATAAGATTAGGCTGATTGAGAATACCAGGATCTTCAAGCAGTATTTTCCGCACATAATGTCCGGCTGTGGACAGATAGGTTTGGGGTCCACATAGTGATACAGCAATGGCTCGTATTCCAAGAATCACACCCTCCATTGCTGCTGAGACAGTTCCGGAATACAATACATCTGTCCCAAGGTTAGAACCAAGGTTGATGCCAGCCATGACAATGTCAGGCGTAAGACCTAGTCCTTGAACAGCCATTTTCACGCAATCGGCCGGTGTCCCATCTACTGTAAAGCTCTTGGCAGATTGGGGAATGACATCTACGGCCTGGACGCGCAGTGGTCGATGAACAGTAATGGCGTGCCCCATTCCGCTTTGTTCTTCTGTAGGTCCAACAACAGCCACAGTCCCAAAGGGAGCTAAGGTTTCTGCTAACATCTTGATGCCCGGGGCGAAAATTCCATCGTCATTGGCGACCAAAAACTTCATTATTTCACTCCTATATCTATTTGTAACTTGCGCGGCGGATCCCTGGAGTGGAAACTAATTCGTCTATAATCTTCACTCGACTGGCCTTTGGAGCGAGTTCGATTTCGAGGTTCAGTTTAGCGTCTCCTGTGTCCTCCGATGATAGCTCTACATTAAATACATTTACTTCATGTTTAGCTAAAACTGCAAATACTCTTGCTAGCTGTCCAGGAGTATCCTGGATCAACAACGTTAGGATCTCATGTTTGCTGGTTAAATAGCCCCACTCAAGTTTGTTGAGCAGAACCAATGTAGCAACTACCAAAATCGTAGCTAAGATAGCAGCAAAATAAAACCCACACCCTACCGTTAGTCCAATTCCAGCTACGGTCCAAAGACTGGCAGCTGTAGTGAGGCCCCTAATATTTGCTCCTTCTCGCATGATGGTACCTGCACCTAAAAAGCCAATTCCGCTCACAACTTGTGCGGCAATCCGTCCCGGATCATATCGGCCCATCATAAAATCAGAAAAAGCGTAAGCTGAGACAATCATGATCAGAGCAGACCCGAGACTAACAAGGATATGAGTCCGAAACCCTGCAGGTCTTCCCATGCTTTCTCGCTCTAGTCCAATAAGACCGCCAAGGACCAGGGCCAGAATTAATCGAATTGCAATTTCAATATTGGTTATGTGCAAATATCGTTCCCCCTTAGCGTCATAATGATTGGACTTCTATTCTCCATCTTATGAGGCAGATCCTTCCTTTGCTCAAAGAAATCGATTCAGCTCAGGGATTCACTAGACCCATCTGATGTAGAGCGTATCGAATTCCAATCTCTGCGTGTTGGCGTGAAATGGCTCCCTGCAGATATCCTGTATAGGGCTCTCGCAGTGGTCCATCTGCACTTAATTCAATAGACGACCCTTGAATAAACGTTCCTCCTGCCATCACAACTTGATCTGTGTAGCCGGGCATATCACTAGGAATAGGCATATAATGTGCATCAACTGGACCTGCCTTTTGAATTCCGTGACAGAAGGCAAGGAGCTGCTCCTTAGACTTAAAGCGAATAGCTTGGACTATATCAGTGCGCCTTTCATTAGGCAGAGGAGATACAGGAAAGCCTAAAGACGAAAATACTTGGGCCGCTAAGATCGCCCCATAAAGTGCTTCACCTACTACATGAGGTGCTAAAAAAAGGCCGTGCATTAGCTGACGTGTCAATCCAAATGTTGGCCCTATCTTACTGCCAAGACTTGGAGCAGTAAGAATCTCAGAACACAACTCTACTAAATCAGCTCTCCCGGCAATGTATCCCCCACTAACCGCTAAGGTTCCCCCTGGATTTTTAATGAGGGAGCCTGCAATTAGATCGACACCTGCTTCAAGAGGTTCATATTGTTCTACGAATTCTCCGTAACAGTTGTCCACAAACAAGATACAGTCTGGATTCTTTCTCTTTACGATCCTTGCCGCTTCAGCGATTTGGGCAATGGAAATGGAAGGACGCCAGCTGTATCCTCTTGATCGCTGCAGAATTGCCATCCTGGTGCTGCTGGTGATACTCTCCTTAATTCCTTCGTAGTCAAGGGAACCATCTGGTAGTAGAGGGACTTCCCTGTATTGAATTCCTCGGTGAATAAGGCTTCGCTTAGAGTCGCCTTTTACACCAATTACAACCTGCAGAGTATCGTAAGGGGCGCCACTAATAGAAACTAGTTCATCGCCTGGTTCAAGGATAGACAGACACAAAGAAATGGCGTGTGTTCCTGAGGCAATCTGTGGACGAACCAAGGCAGATTCGCCTCTGAATATAGCGGCGTATATCTCTTCCAGACTCTCCCGTCCTGGATCGCTGTAGGCATAACCTGTAGAGTCACCAAAACAGTGACTGCCAACACGTGCTTGATGGAAAGCCTTTAATACTTTCTCTTGATTTGCCAGAACAATTTGCTCAATGGGTTCAAAATACTCTTCAATGACTTGTTTTGCTTGTTTAATCATCGTCTTCATTCTGCGACTCTTTTGGAACAGAAGTACCATAGCTGATTTTTGCCTGCATCCGTTTTCCTGGAACCTTGTCCAAAATACTTTCCTTAATCTGTTTTTCTGAATGAATGTTGAGGCGATACTTCTGGTTGCTGGTAGGATACATTTCCAGTTCACCTGTAACGCCATATTTTGTCCACAACTTTTCTGCTACAGTCAGCATAGTTTCTTCTGTTTCAAATTCAAATCCAACTGAGAATACCAATCCTAAACCTCCTACTGAACGTGCTCATAACTAATTCGTGATTGAGTTTGTCAAATCCTTCTGTTTTTTTTGATGGCATACTATGCAGTAGTCTTTTTTCAGTGATTCGGCACGAATCTCCACAACAGCAGCTGCCCTACCTAAGGACTGACCCTGCTTGAACCCAACTCGCCTTCCAATCCCATAACCTAGGGTAAAGACAGCAAGTAACACTGGTAGAATCAGCTTCATGCTGACTGCACCTCTTTTCCAGAAAATCCATTTCCAATCCAAAGTGCTGTTACAAAGGCTGCTGTTGATTCCACCGGCTGCAGTGTAACAGCTGTATAAAGAGCAATAATAAATAGAAGGAAACATTCGCCTTGTCCAATAGTAATGGCTATATTTGTTCCCTTCCGTTTATTATCTACTTCTTGGTCCAAGAGATCGTCCATACATTGGACAGCAAGTATGACAGTCAGTCCCCAGATGGTTGATGAACAACCTGAGACTACGATTAATATGAGTATTCCAATGACGATCTCTACCGCTCCAGTTACACCAGTTGGCAGCATTTGTAAAGGTGCCCTGACCATTCCTATTGTATAACTTGCCCAAAACAAGGTAAAGGCTGTTTCGAAATGGAGCACCAAGGCTAGGGAAAATATGGCGATCATGTATGGTAAGGTCCCTCTTTGGAAAAAAGCTGCAAATGGGGATTCGTACGGGTTTTCTAGATCCAAGACATCGTCTATGGTTTTTACTACTACAGCAGTAACTAGAATGGCAGCGATTTTTATGATAATCGAAATGACTTCAGAGGACATTTCGAACATAGGTCCTTACCTCCCTGAATCCTGATTTGTGTAGGGATGATACAGGAATAACAAGCTGCTTGGGGAACGCTTTTTTCAAATCCTGCAGTGCGTGTGAAGATTGGACTAGGTCCCATTTGTTTGCTATTACAGCATATGATGTAACATAAGTTCCATAATTGGCTAGTTGACGGTCTAGGTCATCGATTTGGGCGTGCTGAGTGCCATCAATAATATGCAGCATATGGCGAATTTGACGAACCATTGTAAGAGTCTGCCCCATAGCTTGTCGAATCAGCAGATCGGGATGAATATTAGGAACTAATCCAGTAGAATCAATGAGTTCACACTGCTTGGTACCTTTCCCCCAGGGTAAGGCAAGTATGATGGACTGGAGACACTTGGTTTGATGTTCTGAATCGGAAACAAAAAGATCGATGGCCTCTTGAATAGAGAATGATTTTGAATGTGAGGTGCGAATATCCCGAAAGGTGATCTGAACCGATGTCATTCCCAAGTAGGCAGCAAAGTTGAGGGTAAACAGAGTCTTCCCCACATTAGTTTTACCAACAACTAGAATCTGCTTCATGAATCGGTCACTCCCTGAATGTCCTCAGCCAAAATAAGCATTAGCTCCTCTTTTGTCACGCCTGTTTTAGCAACAAGCCGCACTGCTTGAAGCCGCAGAGCTCTTTCAACCATGTTTCTTATGACTCTTGCATTACCGAAGTTATAAGGGTCTTCCTGCCTAAGCTGACGTATGACTTCTACCATTTTGCGGCGGGCCGGTTTTGTTAAGGAATACTGGCGTTGTTCAAACATTGCTTCTCCAATCTTAAAAAGCTCTAAATCAGAATAGTCTGGAAAGTGAATGGTCATTGGAAATCGAGAGCGGAGACCTGGATTAGAAGTGAGAAAATAGTTCATAGGCTCTGGATAGCCTGCCAGCACTACTACAAAGTCTCCCCGATTGTCCTCCATTGCCTTTACAAGTGTATCGATGGCTTCTTTGCCAAAATCCCGTTCTCCACCACGGGCTAACGAGTACGCTTCATCGATGAACAGTAAGCCTCCCATAGCTCGTTTCACCGCTTCCCGCGTCTTTTGAGCTGTTTGTCCTATGTACTCGGCTACCAAATCTGCCCTCTCTACTTCGACTGTGTGTCCCTTCAGCAGTACTCCCATTTCTTTAAGCATTTTGCTTATAAGGCGGGCAACAGTAGTCTTGCCAGTTCCAGGGTTACCCATAAAGATGGTATGGAGCACTATCGGTTCTGACGCTAGCTCAAGGGATGCACGGTACTGCTGAATTTGTGCAAATGCCTGGATCTCCCGGATCATGCTCTTAACTGAATGAAGCCCGATTAGGCTGTCTAGTTCGTGCTGTAAGTCCTTAAGACGCTGTCGTTGTGAACAGACATTCTCCTTTAAAATGGGTACAGTATGTAAGGCAGCTAGCGCTTCGTTTACGCTGATCTTTCCTTGCTCCATCTGTAAGATCAAGTCGTCATGAATCATAGAAACCCCACCCCTCACCTAATATCTATACTCATGACGTTATAAAAAGTTCCAACTTAAGGGATGGAAAAAAAGAAAGGCCTTAAACATGGCCTTTCCACAATTTAATAACTTTATCTTTTATCTCCATTGGTTCTGAATCTGATAAATTGAACCAATGGATACGTGAGTTTCGGCGAAACCACGATAACTGCCGTTTTGCATAACGCCGTGTGTCTCGTTTGAGGACTTCGACTGCCTCTTCTAAAGACATTTTATTCTGCAGGTACCAGACAATCTCCTTGTAGCCTAGGGCTTGGAGGGCTGTTGGCTGGTGGGGGTAGCGTCCTATGAGTTGAGTCACCTCATCTACCAATCCATCCAGAAGCATTTGGTCAACCCTTTTATTAATTCGCTCATATAATTCAGGTCGGTCTCTTGTTAGACCAATAAACAATGGATTATACGGTTTTTCCTGTTGAGCAGCTTTCTGCTGGAGAACACTGATGGGTTTACCGGTACGGTAGTAGACTTCTAGTGCCCGGACGATACGGCGTAAGTCATTGGGATGTAAACGCTCAGCACTTTTCGGGTCTACTTTCTTCAATTCTTCGTAGAGGCTATCTGGTTCTTTAGAGGCTCGTAAACGGAGTTCTCTGCGCAGTTTTGGATCTGGCTTCGAATCAGGAAACAAGAATCCATCTACGAGAGCGTCAATGTACAGTCCAGTGCCTCCTGACACAATCGGGGTTTTGCTTCGAGACGCTATGTCTGCAACTGCCTCTTCAGCTAACGATACGAAATCGGCAGCGTTAAAGGTCTGGTCAGGATCTCTTATGTCAATAAGATGGTGTGGTACCTGCCTCTGCTCTTCTATGGAAGGTTTTGCTGTTCCAATATCCATTCCCCTATATACCTGCATTGAATCGGCAGAGATAACCTCACCAGAAAGAGCTTGCCCAATTTCTAAGCTCAACTGTGTTTTACCTACAGCTGTGGGCCCTACAATAACAAGAATTGCTTGTTTGCTCAAATTGTGTTCAACTCCCAATAAAGATAACCTTATGTTCTTCCAAATCGACGGAGGAGTTCATCATTTTCGAGTCTTACAATAATTGGTCGTCCATGGGGACATGTGAAAGGATTTTCTGTTTCGGCTAAATCTTTCAAGAGGGCACGAATAGCCCGTTCGTCTAAGAATTCGCCGGCCTTGACAGCTCCTTTACAGGCAAGAGTAACAGCAGTTTTGTCGTGCCAGTCTTGGACTTCTCCCATCCCGTCAATAATGCGCAAAATATCCTGCTTCCACCCTTCTTTTGTATGGCTGATAAGGCTGGGGACCGCTCTCAGTAAGAAATCATTATTCCCGAATTCTTCTAATTCGATGCCGAGGGAACTGAGTCGTTCCAGATTGTCTTGGACAAGAGCAGCTTCTTTAGGCGAAAACTCTAGAAGCTCAGGTAGAATCTCTTGAACGTGGATTGTCCGATGTGCGAAAGCTTCCTGCAGCCCTTCAAAAAGAATTCGCTCATGGACAATATGCTGATCTAATAACCATAGTCCACTAGGAACTTCCAGCAGAATATAGCTTTGATGCAGCTGTCCTATGATGCGACCAGAAAGGAGAAATCGGCGTACATCATCAGTATCCTGCACCATACTGGATTGGTCTTCTTCAAGTGTTGGAGCAATGGGAGTTTGATAGGGATTGGTAGAGGTGGTCTGTTGCTGGGGGCTGTATTCGCGCAAAAGCTCGTCAACAAACTTCCACGTCTCTGGCTCCCACTGTAATTGAGCCTGCACTACAGGTTTGGGCTTTGGACGGGACGAAACCTGTTTCTTCTCCAGCGATGGCGCTATGTTCTTTCTCATGACTCCAGACCGTACGGCACTAAGAACATCTCTAAATATTTCCTGTTCGTCAGCAAAGCGTACTTCTGTCTTAGCCGGATGGACATTGCAGTCTACCAGCTTTGGATTTACATCAAGAACTAGTACAGCGGTGGGATATGTTCTTACTGGTAACATTCCCTGATACGCTTTTTCCAAAGCTGCTCTTATAGTAGTGTTCTGAATTACTCGGCCATTCATAATGAATACCTGTCCTCTACGGTTACCTTTGCCCAGTGTTGGAGTGCCTACATATCCCTGCACTGTACCCCATGGGAATTGAGAGTTAATTTCTAATAATTCTTGGGCTGTGTTCTTACCCTGAATGATCAGAATTGTATCGAGAAGTCTTCCGTTACCCTGAGTGGATAAGACGGTTTTGCCATCTGTTACCAATCGGAAGGCAATATGAGGATGGGCTAGAGCTAAGTTTGTTACCACCTCAATGACGCGCCGCCGTTCAGCAGCTGGCGTCTTTAAGAACTTATAACGAGCAGGGACATTATAAAACAGGTTTCTGACTTCAACGGCCGTTCCTGGAGGCGTACCTACGGGCTCAATTTGGGGCCCATTTTGGGTCAGGGCCGCTTTATATCCATGGTTCTGATCTGCAGGTCGTGAAAACAGTTCTAAATGGGCCACACTGGCAATACTGGGGAGTGCTTCTCCCCTAAAGCCTAGTGTGTATAAGCTGAATAACTCATCTGCTGTTTGAATTTTACTAGTGGCATGGGGTTGAAAGGCCAATTCTAGATCATCGTACGGTATACCGTCTCCATTATCTTCTACTCGAATGAACTCAATGCCTCCAGCTTTTATCTCTACGGTTATCTGAGTCGAATTTGCGTCAATGGAATTCTCCACTAGTTCCTTCACAACAGAAGCGGGACGTTCAATTACTTCACCTGCTGCAATTTTATGGGCTACTTCGTCTGGTAGAATCTGGATTCTTCCCATTAGTCTTCATCCTCCTTTGATGAAGCCGTCTTCTGTAATCTCCACAAGATCTGGAGAGCGTGGAGTGGTGTGGTGTTATTCACGTCTATGGATAATAGCTCTTCAATGATCTGATCACCTAGATGTGGTTTCTCCTCTTCCAGCATAGAAGCATCGTAGTCGAGACTGCGAAACAGGTCCAGCTGTACGGGTCTAGTTCCACCTGCTTCTAGCTGCTGAAGAAGTTCCAAAGCTCTTTTTAGAACATTTTTTGGAATACCTGCCATTCTGGCAACATTAATCCCGTAACTGCGATCTGTACTCCCACGGGATACTTGATGTAGAAAGTAGATGGTTCCCTGCTTCTCCTCTACTTCCACCCGATACGTTGCTAAGCGTGGTAACGTATTTTCCAGCTTGGTTAGTTCGTGGAAGTGGGTAGAAAACAAGGTCCGTGCTTTAACTGCATTGTGAATATGTTCAATCACTGCTTGGGCAATGGCCATACCATCGAAGGTGCTAGTTCCCCGTCCAAGCTCATCAAGAATAATCAGGGAACGTTCAGTGGCGTTTAGGAGGAGATAGGCTGTCTCTGAACACTCTACCATAAACGTACTCTGCCCCGTACTAAGATCATCGGCAGCTCCAATACGTGTAAAGATACGATCGACCAATCCAATTGTTCCTTTGCTGGCAGGAACATAACTCCCCATTTGGGCCATAATAACAATCAAGGCTACCTGGCGCAGATAGGTGCTTTTTCCAGCCATGTTAGGTCCAGTCAGCAGAATGACCTGCTGGTTTTCATCAAAATAGACATCATTGGGGACAAACCCTGCTTGCATCTTTTCAATGACAGGGTGTCTGCCTTCTTCAATATTGAGTTCTAAACCCTTTGTAATGGTGGGTCGTACGTAATTGTTCTCCACAGCAGCAGTGGCAAGGCTCTGCAAAACATCAAGGGCCGCTAAGGCTTGGGCATTTCCTTGAATAATTGAAATATGTTCTCTTACATCTTCTCGAATCTCTAGGAATAGTTCATATTCTAAGTCTGCAATTCGTTCGTCTGCACCAAGCACTAGAGCTTCTTTTTCTTTTAGTTCTGGCGTAATGTAACGTTCTGCATTGGTCAGCGTCTGCTTACGCTGGTATTCGTCTGGTACCAAGTGTAAATTGGGGTTGGTCACCTCAATATAGTATCCAAATACTCTGTTAAAGCCCACTTTCAGAGACTTAATACCAGTCTTCTTCCGTTCTGATGTCTCTAGATTACGGATCCATTCCTTCCCTCCCCGACTGGCAGAGCGCAGATCGTCTAGATTTTCGTTGTAGCCATCACGTATGAGATTTCCTTCTCGGAGTGAAATCGGTGGATTTTCCACAATGGCTCTCCCAATACGCTGACAGAGAGCTGTGAGTGGGTCCAACTCCTTCTCAATTTTACTAAGGAGGGAACTTGTACTTTTACTTAAGAGACTCTTGACAGTCGGAATCACTTCAAGCGAACTGCGAAGTGAGACAAGATCTCGGGCATTACCGCTTCCTAAGGCTAACCGAGCCGCTAGACGCTGTAGGTCATATACCTGATCGAGAATATTGGTAAGCTCAAGTCTAAGACCTGTGTTTTCCACCAGAGCGCTTACTGCTTCTTGTCTAGCTTCAATTTGAGAAATGTCTACAAGTGGTTTTTCCAACCACGCGCGTAAAAGACGTCCGCCCATACTGGTCTTAGTGTAGTCAATTACCCCTAACAAAGAACCAGATTTGCGTCCATCCCTAATCGTCCTAGTTAATTCAAGATTTTGTCTGCTGGGCCCATCAATGTGCAAGAACTGTTCTAGACTGTATGACTGAATTTTAGTGATATGGGTTAGTATACTGCGCTGTGTTTCTTGAACGTACTGCAGTGCTAGTCCAGCAGCAGTAATCTTCTCTTCTGTATCAAGTCCTAAGGGAGTAAGTGTGGCAATATTGAAATGATCCATAAGGACTTGGGCCGCGTTTGCTGTTGTTCCTTTTCGATGCTCGAGTGTTGAAATGGTGACCCCAAACTGTTCACTGTTTGCTCTAAGAGTGTCTGTCTTTGGAAAATCTGAAGGAATTACGATTTCAACTGGGTGCAGTCGAACTAATTCATCCTCAACCTGGCCCCAATTATCCAAACTAGTAACGAGGAACTCTCCTGTTGACATATCTAGGGCAGATAATCCAAATCGATGCATGTGAGCGGATAACGCCGTCAGGTATTGATTTTCCTTGTCATTTAGGCTTCCTTCAATGAATGTTCCAGGTGTTATAACCCGAACAACATCCCGCTTTACTACACCTTTTGCTTTCTTAGGGTCTTCCAATTGCTCACATAGGGCTACACGAAACCCGTTTCGCACAAGTTTATCCAAATAACCCTCGGCGGCATGATGGGGAATCCCACACATAGGCACACGTCCTTCAGGACCTGCATCTCTTGAGGTGAGGGCGATTTCCAGCACCTTGGACGCTACTTTCGCATCTTCCCCAAACATCTCATAAAAGTCACCGAGGCGAAAAAACAAAATACTGTCTGGGTATTGCTTTTTGATATCATAATACTGTCTCATCATTGGTGTGAGTTTCAATGAAGCATCCACCCCCGTCTATCTTCCATAGATTCAGCTTATGGGGGGTAAAATCCTGCTTCTATTCCCAGTACGGTTTCGATTCAATTGCACGATATACATCCGATTCTAATTGGGGTGAAACGGTTTGGCAGAATTTAGGAATCTGCCGTAGATGACAGGCCCTAACTGAACACTGGACCTTCTGATCAATAAGTTCTACTGCATCACTAGGGACCAAGAACTGTCGTTGGTTCTGTCTAGAAAAGACGATAAAGTAACGAACCATACATTGATGTGGATCAACTACTTGGGCCACAACATTCCCGCAGTATATTCCATCGCTGCTGAATAGAGGCAACTGCCAAGTATCTCGGTTGCGGTCTTCCCAAAGGGTTTTGCTCTCGTTAATCCACACACCGAATCCCCCTCTTATACCATTTCTCCCTTTAGGGTCCAAGTACTGGCTTCAAGGACTTGAACTTGAGTTAGCTGTCCAATCAGGTCAGGAGACCCAGGGAAATAGACCTGCCTATTGGTTCGGGTTCGCCCCACTACTCCATCTTCTGACTCTCCTTCGACTAGGACTTCGAGTGTTCTACCAACTAATTTATCCATGTGTTCTGCACTGATTTTGTTCTGCAGTTCAATGAGCTGATAGATCCTTTCCTTTTTTATTTCTTCAGGGATTTGATTTTCCATTTTAGCTGCAGGTGTTCCTTCTCTTGGTGAGTAGATGAACGTAAAGGCAGAATCAAAACCAACCTCTTCCACTAGGGAGAGAGTCTGAGCAAAATCTTCATCCGTTTCTCCAGGGAAACCAACAATTAAATCGGTTGTTAGACTAATATGAGGAACGGATTTTCTTATTCTATCCACTAAGTCAAGATAGTATTCACGTGTATACCCTCGATTCATTCGCCGCAGCAGATCGTTGCTGCCAGCTTGAACTGGGAGATGGAGATGTTCGCAAACTTTGTCTAGATCAGCTAAGGCCGCGATTAAGTCATCACCCATATCCCGCGGATGACTTGTGGTAAAACGAATTCGCTCTAATCCTTCTATGGTATTCAACTCAGCCAAGAGGGTGCTGAAGTTCGTATCGATAGATAAGTCTTTCCCATATGCGTTAACATTTTGACCTAAGAGTGTTATTTCCTTATATCCTGCCTCTGCCAAGGAACGAACTTCAGAAAGTATATTTTCAGGCAGACGGCTGTGTTCTCTGCCGCGAGTATATGGTACGATACAGTAGCTGCAGAAGTTTGTACAGCCGTAAATAACATTTACGAAAGCCTTTAGGCGGCTTTGCCGTTCTTTAGGAAGGGAGTCTCGATAGTCCTGCCCTTCTGTATAGGGTGCTTCATCCCAAACTTCAACTATCCGTTCTCCGCTTTGTACTCTATCTAGCAGTTCAGGAAGTCTATGAATGTTATGGGTCCCAAAAATAAGGTCTACATGGGGCAGCCGCTTCATGATCTGTTTTAGTTCGTTTTTCTGCTGTGTCATGCACCCGCAGATACCGATAATTAGGTCTGGTTTGAGTTCTTTTAGGCGCCGGTAAGAAGCAATGTGACCGTATACTTTCCGCTCAGGATTTTCCCTAACACAGCAGGTATTGTATAGAATCAAGTCTGCTTCATCTACTGAATCGGTTGGTTCATATCCCAGCGAGAGAAGGAGTCCAGCAATAACTTCTGAGTCATGCTCATTCATCTGACAACCCATCGTCTTCAAATAATACTGCTTCATCTATTAATAGTCTCCTTTATTAATATTAGCGATACACTATTATACTACTACATAGTCAAGCTTCGCAAGCGTTTGAAAGATTGCCATTCTTAACCTCGGTTCTTTGAGTATCAAAAAAGTCTATGGGGAAATAATTGTTCTGGGGGAGGTTTTCTATGCTCATTACGCTTGCCAGGACCGTCGTCTTATACACTTTAGTAGTAGTTACCATGCGTGTCATGGGGAAACGTCAAATTGGTCAATTGGAGCCTTTCGAATTGGTCATTGCGATCATGATCGCCGAATTGGCAGCTGTTCCTATGCAGGACCGCCACATTCCTCTGATTAATGGGTTCATATCTATCATAACCCTGTTATTTGTTCAGGTGACGTTATCATTATTGAGTCTAAAATTCATGGGTTTTCGGACGGTTCTTGACGGCAAACACAGTGTAGTTATAGCTAACGGGATTATTCAAGAAAAGGAAATGCAAAAAGCCCGCTACAATCTCCATGAGCTGTTGGAGCAATTGCGAGTTCAGGGCTTTTACAATATATCAGATGTGGAATTTGCCATTCTGGAAACCAGCGGCGATTTAAGTGTTATTCCAAAATCGCAGAAACGACCTGTCACCCCTAAGGATCTAAATATTGATACGGTGTATGAAGGGTTACCTACTGTTCTAATCATGGATGGTCAGGTTCTCAATGATGGACTCAATCAGGCATGTCTAACAGAGGCTTGGTTAAGGACCGAGTTGGCCAAGTTTGGCATTAAATCACCTAAGGATGTGTTTTTTGCTGTTATCGATACAGAGGGAAAGCTGTTCTTCCAGCCCCGTGCTGCAGTCACTGAGGAGGTTGTCCAATGAAACTGTGGACCGTAATGTTTCTGATTATGGTCCTTATTATCGGTCTGGGGATCTATGTAGAGAAATTAATTCTAGAAACAACTAATCATATGTCTGCCGATCTTGACATGGTCCAGGAATACATTGATGAAGACCATTGGGAAGAAGCGCTAACGATAACAACTCATGTCCAAAGACAATGGACCATGGTAAAACACAAATGGAATCCATTCATTCATAACCATGAGTTGGACAACGTGGAATCATCTCTAGGTCGCGTTGTGAGCTATATTGGGAGCAGAGATAAAAGCTCTGCTTTGGCCGAAATTAGTCATATCAAGATCCAATTAGTCCAGATTCACCATCAAGAAATCTTAACCTTCCAAAACATTTTCTAAGAAATTGAGTAGTACTTATTTACTTGATTGGTCACTATTCCTACAAATATGCCAGTTGGGACTGCAAAAAGGAGCATGTAGGGCAGATAAAGGAGAATTCCTATATTCTCAATGAAGACAGCTGCTACTAATAGCTGGGTTAGGTTGTGAGTTAAGGCCCCTAACAGACTAATACCAATCATACTGAAGTGCTTTCCGAACAGTTTATAAGCGATCCCCATCACAAGTGCGCTTACTAAACCTCCAAAAAAGCTGAAGAAAAACGTGACAGTTAGAAATGTACCTGCCATTAATGAAGTTAGAACGGTTCGCAGAACAGCAACGATGACTGCATCCTTCGTTCCAAAATTCATAATAACATACAAACTGACAATGTTTGCTAGACCTAATTTGGCGCCTGGGACCACTAGGTTGGTTGGCATAGGGATCATTGATTCGAAAATGTGTAGTCCCATGGATAAACCAGTCATTAGTCCAAGGTATACTATTCTGCGTGCATTTGAACTTTCCACGTGCTGTAACCTCTCTTACCCAAGTAGTTTGACGGATCCTGCATAAACTGTGAGAAGACCATTATTTAGAAAAGCCTTTACTCGTGATGCTTCTTCTCCGAATCTGTATCGCTGTTCTCCTATGGATACGCTGACATTCGAATAGACGCGATTTGCCGTAACACGCCCTTCACGAACAATGAATATCTCTGTTGAGACTCCTGTTGGACCTCCTAATTCCTTTACTGTAATGTCTCCAGAAGCAACAGTAATCTCTCCTCCCCTAAATACTCCTCGTTCCATAAAAAATCCTTTCCCAGCTACAATAGAGGAATAGTATGATCCCTGTCCATTAACAGTAACGGTGCCTGATGCTTCCACATGACTGTTCTGCAGGTAGCCTACTGTGACGTTAGAGTCTGATTGTGCTTCGCTGTCTAGAATCATCTCCTGAGCTTTAAGTAGAGAGTGAAGGTCCCTTAGAATTTGAACGTTTCGTATCTGCAGAGGTCCCTGCCCTAAAAGATTTACTGTTAGTCCTGCCACAAGCTCATGGAGTCCAGGGTGGAACGGGATGGAAACGGTTGAAAAATAGTCAGCAAAAGCCTTAACATCTTTGGGGAGTGAGTAGAATTTCAGTTCTAGGAGATGCTTAACTAGGTTTTCAACAGGGATATCGGCAGTCTGCTCTGTAACTGCCTCATATGCTTTTATGAGCTGATCCAGTTGGCTGCCTATATTGTGGAGCATGGATGCTGTTTTCAGCTGAACTACCGTTTGACCACCTGCATATAGCTGGGAACGGACAACGTTTTTTCCAACTGAGATGTCGCCAGACGCTCTCAGTTGAGCTCCACTTACTAAACCATCAACAAGAATTGTTCCATTACAGGATTCTACCTTAACATTTTCCAGCACGCTGCCTCTAATTATGACAGCCCCATCCATGGTAATATTACCAGTGGAAACATCTGCATCGCCCTGCAGTTCAAAAATGGGTAAAACCTGCACGATGTCGTTTTTTAGAACGGGCAAACCTCCTATAGCCGCGGAGGCAGTAAGTCCATCATCACTTAAGACCGCCCCCTCTCCCACCTTAATCTCAATTTCCTTCAATGGTTCTGACGGAATAGGATTTCCGTACACATCCTTGCCAGGTACCCCTTCTTTACCGGGTATTTTTACAGCAATAGGAGTACCTACTTCAACACTTGAGATACCGTGTACTTCATAATAGTCAATACGCAGCGATTCAAGATCTACTTTGGGAGTCTCGTCTTTGAAAACATAACGGATCTCTGGATGCTTTGGTGAAACAGGTGGTGTCCCTCGGGCGATTGTTACCAGACCACTCGAACGGGCCAGAAGCTCTGGGGTAATAGAACTAAGATCGACTCCATGGCAGATGCCTTCGATCTGAATGATTTCTTTTATCTGATCTAGTGTAAGGGACGGTGGATCAATTATTCTTTTGGAGATGGACAAAGTGAGTGCATTTGCTGGTTCCTGGTCCTGGAGGGTATAGGCTGCCCCTGGTTCTTTTTTCCAAAAAAGCTCTGCTGTTGTCTTGGTAGGATCGACCTTAATGGAATAGTGCAACTCTGGTTCGGTGTCTTGTGGTAGAGTAATTTCTAATGACTCAATTCCCTGATCCAACGAAACATGCTTACTAACAGGTTTACCATTGTATTGAACAGACAATTGGGGGTCGATAAAGCACCGTGGTACTTCCCCTCCCTGTTCGGGGGGAGAATAACCTAGTCGTCCGTCTTTGACCCACACTAGTCCATTCTTGGGTTTTGGCAGAGACTGCTCTTTTATTGTTTCCGGTTTTAGCCTAAGCCGAACAACTGCATTCCTACTGGAAATCCCAAAAAGACGCCTTGTTGGATGTTCTAGTACTTCAATTTCGACTTGTTCTCTTGAGGCAGCCAACTCTTGAAGACCTTTTTCAATGGCCTCTTCAATCGTGGCTCCTTCTCCTACATATTCCCTCACTGTGCTGTTACCTCCCCAACTAGATTTTCACTAGGCTTTTTGGTAAATACAGTAACTGACCCTTTGGAGGTCGTAGGAACCAGGATCCATTATCTGCTCCGCAGAACCTACTACAAAATATCCACCTGGGCGTAAGGATTCAACGAAATTGCTGATTAATCTTTTCTGCGTCTCTGCTGTAAAGTAGATAAACACATTCCGACATAGAATTAAGTCAAAATCGCGCTGGTATGGATCCTTCAGCAGATCGTGTTGGCGGAATGTTACTTGTCTTCGGATACCATCGTGAATGACGTATGAATTGGTTCCTTCCCGAATAAAATACTTGCTTAACAAAACTGGCTCAATGTTGCTGATCTGATTTTCGTGGTAAACCCCCGCTTCTGCTTTGGTAAGGATTGCCTGATCTATGTCTGTAGCCAAAAGTTCGCGAGCGGTCACTCCCTTTTCCGCAAGCATGATAGCTATAGAGTAGATCTCAGCACCAATGGATGCTCCAGCGCTCCATATACGGGGTCGTTTGTTATGACGGGTAATGTCGGGGATTACAGTGCTATCGATTGCAGAGAATACTGTGGTGTCACGAAAGAAATGGGAGGTATTGATGGTTAGATACTCAGTAAAGCGACTCCGATGCTCGGGGTCATCTTGAATTTTCCTGATGAGCTCATCAAATGATTCCAAACCATAACGATTCAACCACTGATTGATTCTACGCCGCATCTGCTGTTCTTTATATGCGTTCAAATCAATTCCCAGGGTCTTATTAATATCTGTTTTAAAAGTTTCATAATTTTGTGCCAATCCCATACCTCTATTCATCACATTGTCGATACGATTTTGGTAATACTTTCGCCAATTCGATCCACAGGAAGAATATAGTCAGCGTTGCCTTCTTCAGCAACAACCCGCGGCATGCTGTAAATCGTTGAGGTACTCCTATCTTGAGCAATCGTCTTACCACCAGCCTGTTTAATGGCTGCCATCCCCTTAGCCCCATCCCTTCCCATTCCTGTCAGCACAACCCCAAGGATCCGTGTACCAAATACAGTTGGAAGGGACAGCATAGTTACATCGATAGAAGGTCTAAGAAACATGACGCGCTCTTCTTGATTTAGATAGACACATCGATCAGCTCCTACGGTCATATGGTAGTCACCTGGTGCGATGAGTACTTTGCCATCTTCGATCATGTCTCCATGTTCCGCCTCTTTAATGGATAATGGAAACAGACTGTTGAGGCGTTCTGCAAAACTCCGCGTAAAATCCTTCGGCATATGTTGGACCACCATAATTCCTGCAGGTAAGTTAGGCGGAATATGAGCCAAAACCTCTTCGATGGCCTTAGGGCCACCAGTTGAAGAACCAATAATAACGACTCTTGAGGATGCTTTTCCAGCGGTGGGTTTTAATACAGGAGGTTTGGGGTGAATGGAACGAGGAGGTATCCAAGTTCTCCTTGTTTTTCGAACTTTCGCTTTTGCAGCAGTACGTACTTTCTCTACGATTTCCTGAGATACGGTCTTAAGGTCTAGGGAAATGGAACCTGATGGCTTAGGGACGAAGTCTACTGCACCTAAGGCAAGAGCTTTTACAGTAGTATCCGAACCATGTTTTGTCATACTGCTGAGCATTACAACTGGCAGGGGATTTGAACTCATTATTTGCCTCAGAGTCTCTAGACCATCCATGACTGGCATTTCCACATCTAGGGTAACTACATCAATATCCAGCTGAGACAATTTAATAAGTGCATCTTTGCCATTTCGAGCAGTTGCTGCCACTTCCATATCAGGTTCTGCATTAATGATTTCGGAAATAAGTTTACGCATAAAGGCGCTGTCGTCCACAACCAAAACACGAATGGACATCTAACCACCTCAGATTTCTATCGGTTCTTTGCCTATTGCTGTTACACACACTCTGCCAGTTTCAACGAAAAAACGCATCTTTCGGCCGTGATTGCCAGCCACGTCTTTACCTACTATAGGAATATTATGATTGCTTAAATTCTTAATTACTGCCGCAATATTTTGTTCACCTATGCTTACGCTATTTAGGTTGAGATTAGGGAAAAGATTAGCGCCTCCTGCTATTTTAGCCACTAATCGTCTCTTCTGTGCTCCAAGTTTTACCGCTTGCTCAATAAGAGCAGGAATGCCTGTATCAGCATACTTTCCTGGCGAAGTGATTGTAGAACCGTTACTCCCTCTACTGGTAGGCAGGAAAATATGACCCATGACCCCCACTTTCGCTACACTGTCGTATAGAGTGACTCCAACACACGAACCTAATCCTACAGTGGTTAACACCCCAGTGGACTTTAGTGAGCGAATCTGCCCCATGTTGACAAATAATTCTTCCATCACATATCCTCCAGACCCATGACGCGTGCTATCTTAACGAAGTCTTCTTCGTCTGGAAGGAAAATAATATGTCCTTCGATTGCAGAACCATCTGCGTAAAAATCAGTTCTAATAATTGTCACTTCATCAGCTGCTTGAGCTCCCGCTAATACGCTTTG
The DNA here is from genome assembly GCA_012518735.1 of Bacillota bacterium. Classification (GTDB taxonomy): domain Bacteria; phylum Bacillota; class Limnochordia; order Darwinibacteriales; family Darwinibacteriaceae; genus JAAYRO01. The sequence goes on along the minus strand of JAAYRO010000147.1, from coordinate 22,950 downwards.
CCAAACTGCTCCAGCCATATCTATGGCAATCCCTGGTACACTAGGTGCAAACACCATATCGGTCATACTCGCCAAGGCATTGAGATACGATGTAATCATGATATTACCCATCTCTTGCAGTGCTGATAATGCCATCTCATCAAGTTCTTCATTTTGACCTGATGTTAAGAGTCGGACTAAAGTCATGGCACTATCAATGGGAAGAATAAAGGCCATATGTCCCGATACATCCCCAGAGACAGCTACAAAAATACCAGCTACAACTTGCTCAAGACCACCTATAAAATCAGCTGCTTCTTCGAATGGAAGCATACGAGCATCTGGAACTACCAGTTGAAAAAGCTTACCCTGAAGCATTTGGGATAAGGCTGTAGTAGCGTGTCCCGTGCCAATATTCCCCAGTTCTCTTAGAAAATCAAGTTTTGCATCATACATTAATTAACTTCCTCCTAGGGCGCAGCTTTTCGTAGAGCTTCCACAACTCTCTCGGCATCAAATGGCTTAACTAGGAAATCTTTCGCACCTGCATTGAGAGCTTCGATTACCATAGGTTTTTGTCCCATTGCGCTGCAGACAACGATTTTCGCATTGGGGTCAATCTTCATTATTTCTTTAATCGCGGTAATCCCATCCATCTTTGGCATGGTAATATCCATTGTTACTAAATCGGGCTGCAGTTCTTTATACTTTGCAATAGCCTCTTCTCCATCTCCTGCTTCGCCTACTACTTCAAAGCCGTTTTTTTCGATAACGTTTTTCAACGTCATACGCATGAAGGCTGTATCATCCGTGATTAGAACTTTCTTTGGCATTTTCTCATCTCCTTATTGAATAAGAGTACTGTTGTCTAGAATTAACGCAACCCGGCCGCTACCTAAGATTGTTGCGCCAGCAATTCCTCTGATATCGCCTAGAATATCACTTAGGGACTCAATTACAATCTCTTGTTGTCCAATAAGATCTTCAACAATAAAACCGACTTTTTGACCTCGTGATTCAACAATAATGACAGCAAGAGGTCCGGTAGATTGTATAGGTTCAAAGCCGAGACATTCAGCTAGGTTATAGAGAGGCAGTACTTCATTACGGAGTACAATAACATCATGCTGCTGCACAGTTTTCACTTGGCTCCGTTCGATCTGGATATTCTCTCTGACTGCTTGAATGGGTATTGCGAAAGTCTCCCCACCTGCGACCACCAGTAAGGCCTTAATTATGGCTAAGGTAAGTGGAAGTTTGATCGTAACACGCATGTATTGATCAGTCTGTGATTGTACATCAACGGTTCCACTGAGAGACTCAACAGCTGCCTTAACTGCATCCATGCCAACTCCTCGCCCAGAAAGGTCAGTAACTGCATCGGCAGTACTAAATCCAGGGTGGAAAAGCAAGTTGGCCGCTTCATCAATCGTAATTTTCGCATCGCCGCTGACTAACCCTTGGGTCACAGCTTTTTGACGGATTTTCTCTACATCTAATCCTTGACCATCATCCTCAATTTCAATAAGAATATGACTTCCTTCGTGACGGGCTCCTAGACGGATAGTACCGACCTCAGGTTTTCCTTTAGCGATTCGTTCCGCGCGTGGTTCTATACCATGGTCGATGGAGTTTCGTATCAAATGGACTAGAGGATCGCCAATTTGATTAACAATACCTCGATCGAGCTCGGTCTCTTCGCCGTAGATTTCCAGATTAATTTCCTTTTGACTTGCCTTTGCTAAATCCCGGACCATCCTAGGAAAGCGATCAAAGACCTGCTTGATTGGGACCATACGCAAATTCATAGCTGCATACTGTAACTCGGTCGTCACCCGATCTAATTGGGCCGCCGCATTTTTCTGCTCAGAGTCTTCTAATTGTTTCATGATCTCCATAACTTGGGTCCGGCTGATTACCAATTCGCCAACCAGGTTGATCAGTTTGTCTAGGCGATCGGTCTCTACCCGAACAAACTTGTCTGTACGCCGAGTTCTCAGCCTACTTTGAATTCTAGGTTCTACTTCAAGCGCGGACGCAGACTCCTGGCGTGTTACATCATCTGGTTTTGACACTTGGACCTGCTCTATTTCAGAAATACCTTCTACAATCGCTTGAATTTCTTTCGCGGACTCATGCGTAAGAATAATTAGAGCAAACTGGTTGTCAAAGCGCTCTTCCTCCAAATCCTGGGCAGATGGGTTACACTGAATGATGGTTCCTACTTCTTCTAGAGCTTGGAATATGGTATACACTCTTACCGATTTGAGAAGGGTGTTAGGCCTTAGGGTAATAAGGACCTGATAGGCGTTATAGCCCTGTTCCAGACCTTGCTTTATCGTTTCTCTATTAAATTCATCTAAAACGACTGAAACATCCTTTGTACCTAAAGGTTTCGTTTCAGTGGTCTCAGCTTGAGGATCACTCAACCGCTGTAAGGCGGAAACAATATCTTGAAATGAACTGATAGGCTCATCATTGATAGTCTGTTCCAATAGTATTTCTAATGTGTCAACTGAACTAAATAAGACGTTGATTACCCTATCACTTGCCTCAAGTTCTCCAGTTCGGAGTAAATCAAGGACGCTTTCCATCTGGTGAGTAAAATGAGCTAGTTCCTCAAATCCCATGGTTCCAGCCATACCCTTAAGGCTGTGAGCTGCACGAAACATATCGTCCAAAATCTCACTGCTGTGCGGATCATTTTCTAAGAGCAGAAGGTCATCATTTAACGACTGGAGGTAATCCCGTGCTTCAGCTGCAAACACTTCTCTAAATTCGCTTGTATCCATTTCTATCCCCCTTTGGGCCACTAACGAACACTGACGATTCGTTCTTGTTGGGCGGCTATTTCCGTAATGCGGATACCGAATTGTTCTCCCACAACCACAACTTCCCCGCGAGCAATTAACGTGTCGTTAGCAAACACGTCAATAGGTTCACCGTGCAGAGATTCAAGTTCCATGATGTGACCAGGACCAAGCCGCAGGATGTTATCGATTGTCATTCGGGTTCGTCCTAACACAGCTCTGACCTGGACAGGAATATCCCGAATTAAATCGACGTTGATATTACCTAAGTCAGAAGGTGCTGGTTGTGTTGTTAATATCTCGGATGGTGTCTCGTCTTTAAGATCACTCCACGAAGGTGTCGAAATAGGCGGTTCAGTTATAGGAGTTTCAGATACAGATACTGATTCTTCTTCCTCCTCTTCCTGGGGCATCAGCTTTTTCACCATTTCCTTAGCAAACTCGATGTCGATGATCTGCAGCATAGAGCTATCAACTAAATCGTCTATTTCGATTCGAAATTCGATAATGACTACCGATTTATGGTCCGACATTGCTGAGGTTAACGGGTCGAGAGAAAGATCACGCCGTTCGGTTGTTGGTGGTGAAATGTCGATTGTGTCACTAAACAGATCTGACATGGCGGTAGCTGCAGAACCCATCATCATGTTCATGGCTTCCGTAACTGCACTAAGATATAACTCGTCAATAGTTTCAGGCAGGCTTGTCCCATCTTCACCCATCATTAAGTTGCCAATTACGAGTGCATCTCGTTCTCGAATGACTAAGATATTTTCCCCCTGCAGACCGGACAAATACTGTACATTGACGATGATACACGGTATAGGATACGATTCTTTGATCATGTGTGGTGTACTTATATAAACGCTGGGAACGGTAATTCTCACTTTCTTGTTGACTAACATACTCAGGGCCGTTGCAGCAGAGCCCATTGAAATATTACCAATCTCCGCCAATGTGTCTTGCTCCATGGAGGAGAGTTGGTTATCAATTTGCAGTTCAGATTGGTCGGACGGTTTGGGCTCCAGTTCTCCACGAAGAAGGGCATCAATTTCCTCTTGGTTCATTAATTCGTCACTCATCATTTTGCACTCCTTGAGACTCGCAGATAGACGTAATCACTACACCTAGTCTTGAGCCGAGTTTTCCTGGGGTCCCTTTAAATTTTGTCAAAGACCCTATTTTTACATCTAGAGTCTCGTTTCTTCGTTTTTGAAGGGGTATTACATCGCCCACTTCTAGTTCTAATAGATCTTGAACTGAAACGGTTGTTTGACCAAGTTCTACTTCAACAGGTAAGACTGCTGATCGAACCCTTTTCTTCAACTGTTCAACACGAGCAGGATCGGGTCGTTTGAGAGATTCGAACATTCTTGCCTGCGTTAAGTCTTTCATCACTGGTTCTAAAGTCCGATAAGGCAGGCAGATACTGACCATGTCCTGCAGTCCATTGAGTTCGAATTCTAACGTAACGAGGGCAATTACATCTCGATCTGAGGCTACCTGTAAGAATTGAGGATTGCTCTCGATGTACTCTAATTCAAAATTAATATCACGTACATCCTGCCAAGCATCTCTTAACAGACTGCAAAATACACTAATTACTTGGCGGCGCAAAACTGCAATTTCAATGTCCGTTAGACCTCGAGTACGCTCTATCAGTTCCCCATTGCCCCCACATAATCTATCATGCAGTAGAAAGGCAATATCTGGGGTAAGCTGTACTACCACATTACCTTCGAGAGGCTCAACGCTCAGCACACTCAAAACTGAAGGATTGGGAAGGGAACGAACAAAGTCCCCAAATGTCAACTGTTCAATGGAATGAACTTTTAGTTCTAGCCTATTACGGAGTTTTGCTGACATTAGACCAGCATACGTACGGGAAAACTGCTCGAAAATCCTTTGAAGTCCCCGTATATGTTCTTTGGAGAATTTGTTGGGTTTACTAAAGTCATATAGGACATCTTGTCCCTCTTCTTCTAAGTAGTCTTCTTCATCAGCTTTGGATGCAGTAGCAGCTTGGATTAGTAGATCGATTTCCTCTTGCGATAGAATATCATGCAATAAACCCACCTCCTTATGGCTTAGCTAATGAAATGAGAGGGATACATCCCTCCCATCTCATATCGGCATTTTGCCGCAACTTCTTAAGTCTACCAAGACTCTACTCTTCAGAAGGTGCAATTTCACTTTGAACGGTCTGCAGTTGGATTTTTTCTTCTGTAGATAGAATTTTATCAACTTCTAGTAAAATAAGCAACCGATCATCCAATTTGCCAACTCCAGCTAGATAATCAGACTTAAGACCGGCTATACTGCTTGGAGGTGCTTCGATTGAGGATTCAGGGAGCCGCAGAGTTTCTGTAACTGCATCTACGATAAATCCTACGCGATTTTCGTTAACTTCTAGGATAATAATGCGTGTATCTTGGGTGTTCTCCTGTGCGCTTATACCAAATCGTTTTCGCAAGCATATTACAGGGATAACTTCACCCCGAAGATTTGTTACACCCTCAATGTAATCATTAACATGAGGAAGCCGCGTAATATGTCTGGGTTTTATGATCTCCCGCACTTTAGTGATCTCTACACCAAACTCTTCGTTATGCAGACGGAATACAACTAGTTGTCTCTCTTCCATGAGAATCTCCTTTCATGACGTCCAACTGAGTAAGCTTGTTATGTTACTTCTACTTTTCACATTATTATCCTTCTAGTTTACCTGATTATAATTATACTCTAGAAGTACATGAAAGGCCGATCATGTTCCTCTAGAGTATACTGTCACTTTTTCGGTTTACATAAAAGGGCGATTACGCTTCCGAAGATTACGGCAGCGGCCGTACCTAGTCCAGTGATTTCAAAAGCTCCTGTAAACAATCCTTCCCAACCAAGGCGTCTAACTTCGGATATCATTCCACTGGTGATAGAGCTTCCAAATCCGCTGACGGGAATTAAGGCACCGGCTCCTGCAAAATTTAGAAAGGGTTCGTAAAGACCGAGTCCACTCAGTACAGCACCTAGAACAACTAACCCAACTAGGACATGAGCGGAAGTTAGCTTGGTGTATTCTAGAACAATCTGGGAGCCTGCGCAAATAATCCCACCTACAAGAAAGGCGATGAGATATTGAATAAACAATCCCCCCCATTCGTTACGTTTCAAGTGCAATAGCATGAGCGATACAGGGGATGGATTCGCCCTGCAGCGCAGTTAAGGAATTGAGTAATGCTCCTGTACCCACTATTAAGACTTTGTGTAGTTCACCAAGGTACATCTTGGTGTTTACATAACCTAACGTAATCACTGCCGAACAGGCACAGCCACTTCCACCAGCACCAACACCCTGATGTTGATTATAAATCAGTACACCACCATCTTGGACTCGTTCCCCGAAAGGTGTGTTATTTCTTTCTGCAAGAATTCGAAGCATTTTCAGTCCCTGCAGACCAAGATCTCCAGTAAGAACCAAATCGTAATAATCAATGGTCCGACCTGTATCCTCTAGATGCCTAGAGATAGTGTCAAAGGCAGCTGGTGCCATAGCACTTCCCATGTCATTTGGATCTTTTACACCCATATCCACGATTTTCCCAAACGTTGCGTGTGTTACTTTTGGTCCCTCACCGTCAATGGATATTACAACTGCTCCTGCACCAGTCACCGTATGTTGGCTCGTTACTTTGTGTTGTACATTTAGCTCAATGGGATATCTGTACTGACGTTCTGCAGTTTGGTAATGACTAGAGGTGCCAACCAATACTTTTAGGGCAAAACCACCCTCAAGAAGTACGGCAGCAAGACCGACCCCTTCGGCGAAAGAGGAACATGCTCCGTAAATGCCGATATAGGGAACATTAAGGGAGCGGGCACTGAACGTAGCACTAATGATCTGGTTTAGAAGGTCACCGGCTATGTAATACTGGATATGCTCCTTGGTTAAGTTCTTCTGATTTAGCGCTTTTTCAATAGCCATTTCTAAGATGAGCTTTTCGGCCTTCTCTGGGGTGGTCTGCTCTAACATATCGTCAGGGAGTATCTCATGGAAATACTCAGCCATAGGTCCTCGACCCTCCACGGGACCTACGATGGAATGCATAGCAATTAAGCGTGGTTGTCTTGGGAATACTATGGTTTGAGTTCCCATTCTATTTCCTGCCAAACTCTCACCTCCCTAGAAAAGACCGAGAATGACGCTTTTTATGAGGGCTACAATAAAACCAGATAAAATTCCGTAGACCAAAACAGGACCAGCAATAATAAACATTTTAGCTCCCATTCCTAACAAGAAACCTTCTCGCCGAAATTCCATGGCAGCTGCTGTGACAGTATTGGAGAATCCCGTAATAGGTATTGCAGCGCCTGCCCCTCCTATTTCTGCTATTTCATCGTAAATCCCAATTCCTGTAAGGATTGATCCAATGAGAATCATTATCGCTAATGTAACGGCAGCTGCCTCCTCTTTTGTCTCTTCAATGGTGATGGCAAAGTTGAGTACACCTTGGCCAATGAGGCAGATGACGCCGCCAATGAGGAATGCGAGAAGGACGTTTTTCCAGATAGGCGTCTTGGGAAGATTTTTCTTTACTAGATTCTGATACTCTTGAGGTTTCATGGGCATTCACCTCTGCAGCTATAGTTAACCATAGTTAGTATGATTTAAAAGAAAAGTATTTATCCAAGAAAAAAGCAGGACAGCTTTTTTGAGCTGTCCTGCCGGTTACCAAATTCCTTAATTACCAGGGAGAAAACCAATAACTACACCGATAGCTGCAACTGCTAATGCAATAGATGCCAGTGTTTTCGATGATTTCTGCTTACTCTCTGCCGTTTCTTTGTAGCTGGCAAATTCTTCTTGGAGTTCTTTAATCTGCCGCTCTAAGCGTTGTTCTCGAATAAGGGCCGCGTTCATCTGAACACTTACATCGGAGCTTACTCGATTGCTGAGTTCAGATAGCTGTTCCTCCGAGAGTCCGATCTGTTCCTCCAACTGCTGGAGATTGTGCTGAGCTGTTTCGATTTGAGCACTCAGATCTTCCCTTCTTTGGGTCTCTCGCTGTAAAAGTACGGCCAGATTCTGCATGTCTTTTTCCATCTCAAGGTTTCTCTCATTCAGTTGGGTTACCTGTGCCAGAGATACTTCTAAAGAACCTAGTAGTTCGTCATAGGCAGCCTGCAGTGCTGCAACATCTGCCGAACTGAGTTCTCCAAGTTCGTCAAGGCGCAGCCGCAGTGTCATCGTTTCTTCTTGCAGCTGTTCATCCGTATTCTGGAGAGCGGCAAAAACTGCACTTTTTTCCCCAGCCCAGTTCTCTAATCCACCAACTGCTGTTTTTTGTTTAAGAAGCTCATCTTCCAGTTGAACAATGGCTGTCAGCAGTTCATCTAGGCGTGCTTTATGTTCATCAATCTGAGCAGCATAATTACTGATCTGCTGAGCCTGCTGTTCTATTGCGAATTGCTGCTCTACCTGCTGCTCTGCTGCTAGATTATCACGTCGCTGTATTTCGCTCAACAAATCGGCCTTAATCTTCTCTACTTCTTCCTGCAGTTCAACTTGGGCCGAAACAACACGGTTTACCCTATCTTCCGTTGCTACGCTGCTTTTTTGGATGGCGGTCAGTTTGCTGTCCAGTGCATCTCGATCAGCATACCATACGACCAGTTCTTCCCGAAATTCTGAAGATAACTCTCGAATAAGGGAGAGATCGTCTACTGAACCTTGAACACGACCTGCTTCAATCTCGTCGAGAATTCGAGCTAAGGTTACAGCTAGGGTATAACGATCAACCGCCCTTGTACCTTGGAATGTTCCATCTTCATATACTGCTAGGTAACCTTTGTTTACAAGAGTTGCCACGGCATGATATGCCCAGTGATCTGTTGGTACATCTGTTAGTTTAGCTGAGACTTGAGGAATTCCAATAGTACTAAATAGTAAAGCAATTAAGACAAAACAAGTAAATGACTTTCTTTTCATGTGTCAGCCTCCTCACCTAGGGTTCAACATTAATGTCTCTACCTACCAATTCAAAGTCAACCAAAGAACCACCGCTGTCCCAGATGCGTATGTTCTCTAAAGCAATATCTGTTTCTCCCACAGCCTTAGCTCGAAAATGAATTGTTACTAAGGTTCCATACGAAATGGTTAGTGGTTTGTCCGCACCGCGGTTTCCTTGGATTCCAATGATTTTACCTTCGTCATTATAGACTTGAGGCATGGTCCAAGGCAACCGTTTTGGTGGTGTTACACTGTCATCAATAAACAGAGTACCTTGGGTAATGTCCAGTGTTTTGCCAACCACTTCAACAACATTGGGATTGAACGAGACGTCAAAGTGTGCTGCAGTAAAATCCTTGATATTGGTGGCCCAAAAGGACACGGAAAAGTAATCTCCAGGTCGAATTGATTGGTCACCGTAAATTACAGGTTCATCTATCCAAACTTTTGGATTCAGTTCAGGTACGAAAATGAAGTTATTCTGAAGATCCTGTCCCGCGCTTGAACTGATAGTTAAGGAGTAAGGTAGTTGGCCAGAGATACCAGTTGGCTCTAGATACCAGCTTAACTCAACTTTTTCACCTGGCTCAATAGGACCTGTAAACTTCTGCGTTCTTTCACCACTAGCCAATTCCAGCCCAAGGGGGTGCAGAACACTAAACATACCGCGGTACGCTGGTGTTCCCCCTTCATTGTGAATTTCAGCCTTGATTTCAAATGGTGAAGGGTTATATTTCTCATCTACCACGGCTAGAGCTGGAGGACCACTGAAGAACACTCTGAGTTTGGCAGGACTTACAACTGTCACATCACGTCGAACCCGATTTGGTTTGCTGTTAATGGCTGTGACAGATACTTCATATGTTAGAACTCCACTAGCATTGCTGACGGCTCTTACCTGCCAGCCAGTTTGTTCTGTCTCACCTACTTGAAGGTTTCCTAGATTCCGTTTAGGACTACTGCCTACTAATTCTAAACCTGGAGGCAATTTTATCTCAGCTGTTACATCCCTAGATTCTCCTCTGCCTGCGTTCTGAACATAGGCAATAATGGAGAAGGTCTGGAATCCTTCTGCATCTGCTGTGATCTGTGCTGGCGACGTAACGCCTAACACTAAATCTCCTGGGGCAATAGTTACTCCTCCCAGACCGTACTGAGCTACGTAGCTTCTCGTTTCATTTGGCCCCAGTGGAACTGGATCCCAAAACAAGGCAATAGCACTATCTAACTCGAATTCTCCTTTTCGAGTGTAGTCTCGCCCAGGAGTAAAGTCAAAGTTCCAAACGTCATCGGCTACGCTTCCCCAGTTCGTAAAATATACTCGGTCCGGTGTGGAGACATCGGGTCCTTTCAAGGTGCCCTGGGACATGACTTGTGGATTAGATAAAGAGTCAAAGGCTTGCCAAAACTGGGGCATTTCATTGGCATAATAGACTGTATCCGTCAATAAAGCCCGGTCATTTACTCGAAAGGGCGCCCCGTCATTGGCACCCAGCATGGTGTCTACCATCACACGTAGCCCTACCATATGAGACACAGAGTCTCGATTGTGCACTTGATATTCAATTCTGGCAGTATCCATGAGTCCAGTAGTGGTACTCCGAGCAAAACTCAAGATCTGCCTGACCTCCACAGGACCTAACTGCCATCCACTGTGGATGGCATCGTCAATTATTGTTGGCTCTAGAATCATTTCTCCATATTGGCCTTTTCGCCCGGCACGACGGTCTGTTGGGCTGCCGTAGACCCAGTTATCATTACCAATACGTACAGTAGTGTAGGACGTCCAAGGTTCGTCCCCTCCAAAAATCAAATGCTTATTCTGATCTGTATCTCGGTCAGGGTCTCCACCAGTAGTGCCAACAGAAAACCTTCCCTTGTTCGCCTCAGATGTGTTGACCACAATCCGAATGTATTCATTTCGAATCTCGATTTTGCTACTCTCAATAGTTTGACCCTCTGTAGTAACGGGGAGCGATAGAGATAGCAATACGACTAACACTACTAACAACTTTCTCCGCATTTTCTCTATCCTCCTTATGGAACGTTAATCCATTCTACTTCGCCATACTGCACATCGGTAGTATATCCATCTTGCTGTCGTGTGAATATGACCTCTAGATCAATTAGATAATCGTACTGAGCATCTTTGAACTTCCAACCTAACTGAATTGTTCTTAACGCCTGCTGATCCAGGCGGGTATCGCCTGAAGATTCAACAATCACTACGGAGATAATCTCTCCTGATGAAGCTACACTGGCAGCCAATTTTACAGTACCTTCTACCCCATCATGTTCTGCGTTCTTTGGGTACAAAGGAGTCCCACCGCCGACGTGTAGTGAACGACCACTTGGTGGTGGAGGTGGGGCCGGTGGAGCTGTTTCTGCTTCTCCCTCTCCAGACTGTGTTGTTCCCACATTGTCTTGTTCCCCAAGAATTCCATGACCCGAACCACTAGAATCTGTTTGGGTCGGTCGTGGAGTAGGTTCTGGCTTCGGCTCCGTTGGTGGTTCAATAACGGTTCTTGATTCAGATTCATCTTGAATAACAGCTTCTGTTCCCGATTCAGAGGTGAGTATCTCTCCTGGGCCTGATTCTCCAGTCTCTTCAGGAGTTGGCTCGTACGGAACAGGCTCTTCTAAAACTGGAGCTTCCTCTGGTTCGGAAGCTAAGGCAGGTTTTGACTGTTCTAGTACGGGCTTTTCTACCTCGGCAGGTTTCGGTTGGGCTACTGCTGCCTCAGTTGGTTTTGACTCTGGCGTTGGACGGGGTTCTGTAACACGAGGAATTGTAGATTGTGATAAGGGGTCAGTTATAGGTGACGGTCGTGGATTAACAGAAGACTCTATATGCATCACTTGAATGACCCCACCATCTGCCATACCCGGAACATCTGAGATCAAGAAAGAATTCCATTTTGGGAAGGTTAAGAAGACGATGGCATGAAGAACCACAGAGATCAATAGGAATTTATTTAGTGATTGTTCTTCACCGTACGGATTGTACACATAATCCTCCCCCTTCAATTAGGACCCTTGATCGACAGCTAACCCCAATTTGTAACCACCTACGCTGCGAACATGATCAAGAGCATTTACTACATGTTCATAGCGGACTTGTTTGTCCGCCTTAACAATAACAAAAAGATCTGGGTTTGAGCGAAGGCGCTGTTCTAGTTGGGCCCGTAGTTCTGGCCCTGTGACCATTTTACCACTGACATAAAATGCGCCATCCCGATTTACTGTTATCTCAAATTGAGTGTTTTGCTGTGGATTACCAGTAACTGCTTTTGGCAGTTCCACATCAAGTCCAAACGGAGTGGTCTTAATTGTTGTAAATAACATGAAAAACACAAGCAGAAAGAATACCACATCAATCATGGGTAGAATATCAGGACTTCTACCCCTTCTGTTATTTCTCTGGAAATTCACTAAAACTCACCCCTCGACTCTAGGATGGTTAATAATTCCGTCGCTCTCTTGCTCATATCGGCTGTATTACGATCAATGATACCATTTAAATAAGAGTAAAGGGCCATCGTTGGGATGGCAATAATCAAGCCTGCTGCAGTTGTAATCAAAGCCTCGGCGATTCCTGCGCTGAGAGCAGATGCTTGATTAACCCCTTCGAGTGCAGCCATTACATTAAAACTCTTGATGATCCCAGTCACAGTCCCTAAAATTCCGAGTAATGGAGAAATCATCACGATTGTGTCCAATACGTTCATTCGGCGCTCCATCTTAAAGATCTCTTCGCGCCCCACTGTTTCAATGTGTTCTTTAATCTCTTCTCTGTCTTTGTCATAGTGAGCTATTCCTGCAGCTAATACAGCAGCTACCGGACCTCGAGATTTCTTTGCGATCTGCATTGCTTCTAATACTTTGCCCTGTCCCAATGCAAGCCTAATGTCTTCCATTAGGTCCTCAGTATCAACACGTGAACGCAGCAAATACCACAGTCTTTCAATGCCAACAGCAACCGCGAAAATCGAGCAGAATAATAAAGGAATCATTACTGGGCCACCAAGGACGAAAAATTCTAGCATAAATACCCCTCCAATACAGTAACTGACAGAAACATCTTTTTCTTATGTTCGACACTGCCCTTCATAATCCTTGCCTTGGGCTAGAGTTTCCGTTAATATGTTTCGTTCGTTTTGGCTGGTTGTGGGGGGAAGAAAAAAAAGAGCCGCAGAAACTGCGGCACTAAACTGCATCATAAAAAGATTTATGAAGTTTAAGAAACTCACTTTTGAGGATTCTCATAAGAATGATCTCAGTAGTGTTTTCACTGTTTTGTTTGTCCATGCGCTGTAATCGACCTTCCTTTTTGAAACCAGCTTTTTTATAGCAGCGTATGGCCCGAGTATTATCGCTGTAGACTCGCAGATAAATTCTAGAGAGGTTTACTCTTCTAAATGCGTAGTTCAGAATGGTGAGAACAGCATCTGTCCCATACCCTTGATTCCACAGGTTCTTAGAGCCAATGCGAACTTTTAGTTCGGCATCACCACTTCTCCAGGCAATATGATCAAGCTCAATATCTCCAATAAGCTTGTTGTTCAAAATAACAGCATAATGCACTTTATTGCGGGTGCTTGTTTTGAGAGGCTGTCCAGGATAATCACTTTGGGTATATCGGCAGATTTCTGGGTCCTGGTCCCACTCTGCTAGCACAGGCAAATCTCTGGTTTCAACGGGTCGCAGCCAGATTCTCTCTCCCATCAACTGTGACATTTTCGACAACTCCTTCGTCATTGGTTGTTTAATAGTTGGTATGATGAATAGTACGATGATTTTCAGAGATGCATTCTCACTAGTTACTTTCGGGACTTCTTTCAATTGACCTGCTGGAAAAACCTCCTACCTTCCTATAGGGCTAGTATCTTCCCCTTTGACTGTATAGTTCATCGACCCAATGAATGGGTATAGTGTAATCTCCCATAAAGAGTTGATCTTTTCCTCCTGGTCCGTGGCAGTCTGAACCACCAGAGGGGATAAGACCCAGTTCACCAGCAATTCGCAAAAAGTATTCTGTTTGGGAAGGTGAATGGGCTGAATGAACTACCTCTATACCTACCAAGCCATGGGGAATTAAGTCACTAATAATACGCAAGTCTGTTAACAAACCAGGATGGGCCAAAACGGGTACGCCTCCTGCATCCAGAATTAGTCCTACAGCTTCTTGAGGTTCTATTTTAAAGCGAGGTACATACGCAGGTGCCCCTACTCCAAGCCATTTGGTAAAGGCTTCAGTCTTACTTTGGACCACTCCAGTTTTTTGGAGAGCGGCCGCAATATGGCTGCGGCTGACTACGCTGCGAGAAGCGAACTGCAGTACATCTTCATAATTTAATGGAATCCCTAATTGGTTGAGCTTTGATATAATCTCATGTGCCCTACCGATGCGGGATTCACGGAATCGAATTAACTTGTCCTCCAAATGGGGATTGGAGATGTCAATCCAATAACCAAGGATGTGAACTTCCTCCTCTGCTTCGGTAGTGGTACTTAATTCAATACCAGGAATGACCTTCAGCTCGGTGGGAGCATTTCTCACAGCTTCCTTAACTCCCGCAGTAGTGTCATGATCTGTAATAGCAATGACGGAAAGCCCTCTCTTTACTGCTTCTGTTCCAATCTGTGATGGGGTCCAAGTTCCGTCTGATTCTGTTGTATGCAAATGCAGGTCGGCTTTCAAGCATGTTCCTCCTCAAAAAAGGTGTTAAATTTCGTGCCGCAATTCACGGACAATTCGCTGTTCAATTCGGGACACTTGAGCTTGGGAAATTCCAAGGACTTTTGCCACTTCTGTTTGGCTCTTTTCTGCAAAATAACGGAGGAGAACGATTCGGCGGGATTGAGGGTCAAGATTCTTTAGTGCGTTTTTTAGTAACATCTGTTGTTCGTTGTCTTCCACTGACAGTAGATCCTCCAGTTCAAGCCGGTCTCCGTCTCCTTCGTAAATCGTATCATGTAAATACTGGACTGGTGCTACAGCATCTAGTGCTGTAACCAGTTCCTCCCGACTTACGTTGAGATAGGTGGCTAATTCAGAAATAGTGGGAGAGCGTCCCAATTCATTGGCAAGATGATCTTTAGCACCAATTGCCCTTGACGCCAGCTCTCTGAGGGAGCGGGAAATACGAATCATTGACGATTCTCGAATGTATCTCTTTATCTCTCCAATAATTTTCGGAACTGCGTAGGTGGAAAAACGAACATTATACTCTAAATCAAAATCTTGAATTGCTTTTATCAATCCAAGGGCCCCTACTTGAAACAGGTCATCGTATTCAAAACCTCTGTATAGAAAACGGCGGACAATACTTGCCACTAGAGGAAGGTTCTGTTCAACCAGAATACTGCGCGCGTCTAAGTCGCCACTCTGAGAACGGAGGATCAAGTCTCGAGTCTGTTCCATTAGGGTCACCTAACTCTCCTGGTTAGGGACATTTTTCTTCATAGTCACTTTCGTACCCTGGTTGACCTGAGAGGTTAGCACCACATCATCCATATACTCATAAATAAACGTTAGACCTAGACCCATTCGTTCTTGGGGGATAGTAGTATATCCCGTTTCTTTAGCTAATTCAATATCAGGAATACCCTGACCGAAGTCTTCCACAACGATTTGGAGCTGTCCATTCCCATACGATGCTTGAACAATAATTGTCCCCAGGTTATTCTGGTAGCCGTGGATGACCGAGTTGGAGACAGCTTCCGATACTGCCACTTTAATATCCTCAAGCTCGTCCAAGGTTAGGTCTAGTTGTGCTGCGAAAAGTGCGATAGCGGTACGAGCAAATGCCACGTTTACTGTTTCGCTGGGAAACTCTAACTTTATCCAATTTTTAGTTTCCATCTGCCTGCCTCCTTACACTCGATCTAGGACTTCTTGCGAAGAGTTGACAAATTCGGAAATCTTATGTAAACCTGATACCTGTAAAACCCGTTTGATCTGTGGATTGGCCTGCACAAAGTACATTTTACCTCCACGGGGTTGTATTTCTCGATACCTACCCAAGATTACCCCAAGTCCAGAACTATCAATAAATGACATATTCTTCACATCAAAAATAAGATGCTTTATATCAGGATAAGCCTCCATTTTTGCTGCAATGTCTGCTTTGAATTGTGGCGAGGTGTGCAAATCCAATTCACCTTGGAGTGTAGTGATGAGGGCTTGTCCTACAACTTTAATGCTGTACTGCACATTTGTCCCCTCCCAGTTTGTCCAGTTTAGAAAGGGTTCTATCTAAGGGTGCCGTTTACCTTCTCTAAATTGCAAAAAATCAGATAGGGACAGCTAGATCTGCCGCCCCTTAGAAGACTGCCTCGATCATTGAATGAGTCATACGGAGCATGAGGGTTAATAGATTTGCTTTTTCAACGTCCTGGGCAGCGGTAAGTGGTGCCCTCCCAAGAACTTCATCTTCAAACAAGGCTGTTATGGAGCCAATTGCGGCTCCTCGCTTGATTGGGGCAGTAACATTCTTGTTTATTTCTACGATTGTGGCGATCTCATTTTCTTTTCCTCTTTCAACCGTCACGCAGAGGTCTTCGGCAAGAATAACGTCCATTTTGTAGGGCTGCCCAGTTATACAGATGATTTCCCCGGATGTGGTGTCTTTTCGTAATACACTATAATTGTGGTACTTTCGAAAACCGTAATCCAGGAGAGCTCGAATATCACTTTCTCGTTCTCCATCTGTTTTGCTTCCCAGTACTACTGCAATAAGGCGTAGGTCTTGACGCTCAGCTGTTGCGGCCATACAGTACCCTGCTTCTGTTGTGAACCCCGTCTTCAATCCATCTACTCCTTGATAGCGGCGCAGCAGCTTATTTGAGTTCCAGAGGACGGGGATTTTTGTGCTGTCAGCGCGCATTGTATATTCATATGTAGAGACAAACTCCATCATTCGGGGGACCGTGAGTGCATACCGGGCTAATTTAGCTACATCTAAGGCAGTCATGACTTGTGTTTCGTTTTCTTGAGTAGGCAGACCAGTGGAGTTTGCATAAGTTGTATCCATAAGGCCTAATTCGTGCGCTTTTTGATTCATAAGGGTCACAAACTCACCTTCACTACCGGCTGCGAATTCGGCTACTGCCACGGCCGCATCGTTAGCTGAACCAACTGCAATTGCGTACAGCATTTCCTTGAGGGGTAACTGCTCGCCAGTTTCGAGCCACACTCGTGAACCTCGCTTACTTGCAGCAAAAGGACTTGTACTTACTACATCAGCTAAGGAAAGTTCACCTCGCTCTACAGCTTCTAAGATGATTATCAGAGTCATAAGTTTGGTAATGCTGGCAATAGGCAGCTTTTCCGTGCTGTTGTACTCATATAGAACGCGCCCACTTTGACTATCCATTAGTAAAGCAGCTTTGCCACTAATCTCAAGACCAAAGGCGGTAAAACTACCTATACTCATGGAGAGCACTAAACATGTGGAGACCACAATCCAGACCTGTTTCATCGCTGATTTCAATTGCTCCTTCCCTCCTTCCCTCACTTAAATAAATATGGGGCCTGAGGCCCCATTATACATCTTTCGAAGTGATTTTCGTGTAAATTAGCGGATTTGGAGAGATTCTGTTCTGGTGAATGTGAAAAGCTTGCCTAACGGTTTGAGCAGCTTCTTGAATGTCTGTTTCTTTGTTAGCGTGGATTATGGCTAACTCTTCTCCTTGTGAGATCCAGTCTCCCACTTGGTGCTTGAGCTCGATTCCTACAGCCAGATCTATTTGACTTTCCTTTGTTTCTCGTCCTGCTCCCAAGTACATGGCTGCTGTACCTATTGCAAGAGGGTCTATTTCTGTTACGTATCCAGATTGTTTGGCTAAGACTGGTTCTTGGTATTGGGCTGTCGGAAGGAGGCTTAGATCTTGAACTACCTTTGGATTTCCCCCTTGTGCTTCAATGAGCTCTGCTAGTTTCTGCAGCCCAGCTTTGTTCTTCAGCTTTCCTTCTAAGATGCGGCGGGCTTCTCCATACTGATCTGTATGCCCTGCTAAAATCAGCATTTCTGCAGCTAGCGTTAGGCACAATTCCTGGAGATTAGCCGGTCCTTGACCATCGAGAGTTAAGACGGCTTCTTTCACTTCTAGAGAATTGCCGATTCCTCGTCCCAGCGGCTGATTCATATCTGTTACTAAGGCCACAGTCTCTTTCTTGGCTAGACGGCCGATGGATACCATCGTCTTGGCCAATTCGACAGCATCATCTACTGTTTTCATGAATGCACCCCGGCCAACTTTAACATCAAGGACAAATCCATCTGCTCCAGCCGCGATTTTCTTGCTCATAATCGACGATGCAATTAGGGGAATCGATTCGACAGTAGCTGTAACATCTCGCAGAGCATAGAGGAGTTTGTCAGCAGGAGCTAATTCACCCGTTTGGCCTACGATACTGACACCAATGCGGTTCACCTGTTCCATAAACTCTCTTGGTGATAAGTTCACTTTATAGCCAGGTATACTCTCGAGTTTATCAACAGTACCGCCTGTGTGCCCCAATCCTCGACCAGACATTTTTGCAACTGGTACTCCACAACTGGCTGCTAACGGTGCCACGATGAGGGTTGTGGTATCACCTACACCTCCAGTCGAATGTTTATCGATCTTACGACCTTGGATAGAGCTGAGATCGAGTATTTCTCCAGAATTGGCCATTTTTAGAGTCAGATCAGTTGTCTCTTCATGATCCATTCCTTGAAAGAAAATGGCCATGCAGAAAGCGGATATTTGGTAATCGGGGATTGTTCCCGACACATAACCGTCAATTATGAATTCGATTTCCTCCGTTGTTAAATTTTCTCCATCTCGCTTTTTACGGATAATGTCTACAGCATGCATAGATCTATCACCTCTTCATCTGGTCTGTCAAAATCCGATCCAAAAAACTTGTTCCATAAGTATGGTACTCGATTTCGAAATACTGGGCTATGGTTTTGGCAATGTCGGTGAAACTTTCTCTAAAACCAAGATTTACAGGATTTACTCCAGCTCCAGTCACTAAGAGAGGAACGTATTCCCGAGAGTGGTCAGTACTCTCTGTAGTTGGATCACAACCGTGATCTGCCGTAATAACCAAGAGATCTTGAGGCTGTAGTGCTGCAAGAATCTCCTTCAGACGGACATCAAACTCTTCTAGTCCTTTTGCGTAACCTTCTGGATTGTTCCGGTGGCCCCACAGCATATCGAAGTCTACTAGATTGGCGAAAATCAGGCACGATTCTTGTTTATGTTCAAGATAATGAAGTATACCGTCTACTGTCTCATGATTGTTTTTTGACTTAAGAGATTCTGTAATTCCTTGTCCTGCGTAGATATCAATGATCTTGCCTACACTGTACACTGGAATGCCGTTCTCTGTCAGAGCGTCCAGCACAGTTTTTTGGGGAGGTGTTAAGCTGAAATCTTTTCGGTTGGCAGTTCGTGTAAAGCTGCCAGGTTCTCCAATGAAGGGTCGGGCAATTACTCGTCCTACCCCGTGTTCACCCTGGAGAATATTGCGGGCAATTTGACTCCATTCATATAAGGTTTCTAGAGGAACGATCTCCTCGTGGGCTGCAATTTGGAATACGCTGTCGGCAGAGGTGTATACAATGGGCGAACCTGTCTTAATATGTTCTTCTCCCAGTTCATCAATGATTACTGTTCCAGAAGCAGGATAGTTTCCTAATGTCCCTCGACCAATTTCCTTCTCAAACTCCTCCATAATCTCCTGGGGGAAGCCATTAGGGTAAGTGGGGAAAGGTTTTTCCAGAATCAGCCCTCCTATCTCCCAATGCCCTGTTGTTGTATCTTTGCCCGTTGACAGCTCAGCCATTTTGCCCCAGGCTCCTTGAGGATTTTGTGTTGGCGGGACTCCTTTGATAGGAATGATGTTACCAATACCTAGGGATTGGAGATTGGGCAAGTTCAACCCACCTACAGCAGTTGCTGTGTTTCCTAATGTATTGCTTCCCTCATCTCCGTACTTAAACGCATCGGGGAGTTCACCTACACCAACACTATCTAAAACTACTAGAACAATTCGTTTCACAGCTATTCCTCCCATTTTTTTGCTCGGGGATGAGTGTTAAGATATACATCCCGCAGATGACTTTTATCTAAATGTGTGTAAATTTGGGTAGTAGAAATATCTACATGACCCAGCATTTCCTGTACTGAACGAAGATCTGCTCCATTCTGAAGCAGATGTGTAGCAAAGGAGTGCCGCAGCACATGTGGTGAAATATCCTGGGGAATTCCACAAGCTTTGGCCCTTTTTTTGAGAATTTTCCAGAAGCCTTGCCGAGTTAATCGATTTCCACGGGCGTTCACAAAGAGAGCTCGTTCTCGGTTATTCTTGACCAGTTTGGGTCTAGCGTATTTCAAATAAGAATCTGCTGCGTTCAAAGCTGGACGCCCTAGAGGAACTATCCGTTCCTTGTTTCCTTTTCCAAAACATCGTACAAATCCTAACTCGTCAATGTCTCCTACATTAAGACCGATCAATTCCGAAACGCGCATGCCTGAACCGTACAGTACTTCAAACATAGCTCTATCTCGATATCCTGTTGGCCTGTCCAGGGGTGGTGATTGGAGTAATGTCTCCACCTGCTGAACCGTTAATGTATTTGGTAGGTTAAGGGGAATTTTCGGTGAAGCCAAGTAGGCACAGGGATTGCTGTCCATCAAATCTTCATTCACTAGATATTCAAAAAAACCGCGCAGAGATGCTGTTTTGCGGGCTCTAGTACGAGCAGCAAGCTTGTCCCCCCCAATGGATTGGATAAAGTCAGTTATTTCCTCTGGTTCTACTTCTTCTAGGCGGAGAGAGTTATCAGCTAGATATTGAAGGAATTGCTTTAAGTCTCGAGTATAGGCTTGAACAGTATTGGCAGCTAGTCCCCTTTCAATACGAATATAAGCTAGATACTCTGTTAGTAATCGTTGGGCAGTGCTCATTTGTCTCCTCCTTTCATACTAGGAATCCCCGCGTGAGTTGGACAAAGATTGGTGTAATATAGGTCTCTACAAATGCAGCCAGACCTAGTAAACCACAACTGCAGAGAGCGAGCAGAGTTGTTGTGGCAAACTGCCCATATATGTTTTCCTTTGAAATACCGATTAGGGTCTTGAAAGCAGAGGCAGCAAACGATAACGCGCCCCCCGCTCCTAGTAGTACAGCAGGTACTACCAGTAAGTTGTGGGGCAAAACCGAACTTGTGGATAGGATGAAACCGTTGAATACCATTTCCTGTACTAGAAAACCGACGGTAAATCCAAGAACAAAACCTCTTAAAAACACCACACCCAATATGGCCGGTGCTCCTATTACTGTTAGACCTAAAACCCACATGAGACCTGTAGTTTTTACAATGTTATCCATCATCCCCTGGCGGACAATTTGGCCTCGGTTGATGACCGGATTGTCCTCTTGAGTCAATGATGAATAGATATTGGAGAGATAACTTACTAAGTCTGCTCTTTGAGGTGGAGAAAGCTTCTGTGTAGCAAGAGCTCCAAAACCAACTCCCATACTGAAGAGTATGATCAGGGCAATGTATAACGGCAGATGACGATAAAAGTATCCTTTCACCAGTTCACTAAGGGCGCCAGCAGCAAACACCTACCTCACTCCTCTACATCATGCATCACCTAATTGTATGCCGAGGAAAACGACCTTATGTCAGATGCCCAGTGGAGTTAATCGTAATGGCTTCCCAAGGACACTGTCGATCTGCTCCTACATACTGGAGTTCAGATATTCCTGCATTGCTCAAATGTAAACAGTAGGATTTCTCTAGCGGAATGCTTAGCAAAGCGGCAATCGTAAAACGCAAACATCCTCCATGAGAAACGACAACTACGGTCTCGCTTACATGAGTCTTGATCAGCTCGTTCAAAAACGCATGGAAACGTTCAACCACTTCATGAGGAAGCTCCCCACCAGGTACCCGTGTGTTCATGCTGTCCCTATAGCGAGCGTAAAATATATCAGGGAACTTTTGTTTTATTTCCTCCCGAGTCATCCCTTCCCATACTCCAAAAGACATTTCCCGAATGCGTTGATCCTGGATGGGAGTGAGTCCATGATGACCGCTGATGGCCTCAGCTGTCCAAACTGCTCGAGATAGGTCACTCGAGTATACCGCGGCTATTTCTTGCTGAGCAAGAAACGCTCCTGTTTTTTGCCCTTGTCGGATTCCTTCATCTGACAGTGGACTGTCTTTTTGACCCTGATATCTTTTTTCTTTATTCCAAACTGTTTCTCCATGTCGGATCAGCAGAATCTTAGTCATCTTGTCACCTCTCCATGGATTTCGCTACCCTTCCATATTTTCCTCCTCCACCGGGGATAAGAGAAAGCGTTCCGCTGCGTGAGGCAGTGATCTGATGTGCGATTCTTGGGCCAGCGATTTGTGCAATATCATTAATCGAAGTTCGGTACAAGATGTCAATTTCCGAACCCAGAGTGTTTAAGAGCTTCCTGTAAGTTCTTTCACCCACTCCAGGGATCATGCGCAGCGGGATATGGGAAATGTATGGTGGTCGAGATGGAAAGGGTTCAGAAGCATCTTTCAGCTGCATGATTCTATCCCAAACCCCATTAACCATTCTATTGCTGCAGTGGGGGCATGTGAATACAGCTTCCATTTCCTCAGCTGTGTAGTGACAATCAGGACAGTAACTGCGGTAGTATTTGCCTAAGAGTGGATTCATTCCGTGAACAGCAGCTATTCTTCCTTCTTCTCCCTTTAGAACTTTGACCCATTGATTGAAATTTAGGGCGGGCATTTCGTATACCGTAAATTCTCGACCAATATTTCCCAGGGAGTGAGCATCAGAGCTGGCGATATAGGGATAGGAATGGGTGTCTTTAATCGATTGGGCCATGTGAATATCTGCGCTTAAACCTAATTCTAAACCTATTATCTTGTCAGGATGGGTAAACATTTCTTTCAACTGGGAGACACAATTCCCATAAACTCCCTTATGAGGTGTAAAGGCATGTGCAGCAAGAACAATACCATTGTGGTCTGACACAATTTCCAGCCAATGGTTACCTGATAGGCGCAGCTTTTGTGTAGATAGAGTGGGATTGGTTACAAAGGGCCGTAAACTGGTAGAGTAGGCTTGAATATCTGTTAGTGTAGG
>JAAYRO010000146.1 GCA_012518735.1 Bacillota bacterium | reverse complement strand
CTCCTATCGGTTCTCACCACATTCAGCTTTCTCTGGAGCCAGGTGAAGAAGAGTCACTTATTTTCTTCCTTGGCTATGTGGAAAATCCTAAAGAGGAGAAATGGGAAAGACCAGGAGTGATCAATAAGGTTAGGGCAGAGCAGATGATGAGCCAATTTGCTTCTGATGAGGTCGTAGAACAAGGCCTCAGTGAATTAAGGGCGTACTGGGATCAGCTGCTAGGAAAATATCAGGTTGAGACAGATGATCCTAGACTTAACCGCATGGTAAACATTTGGAATCCATATCAGTGTATGGTTACATTTAATATGTCCCGCAGTGCTTCTTATTTTGAATCAGGTATTGGACGGGGGATGGGTTTTCGCGATTCGAACCAAGACTTGTTAGGTTTTGTTCACCAAGTACCAGAACGGGCCAAACAGCGTATTTTAGATATTGCTGCTACACAGTTTGAAGACGGCAGTGCCTATCATCAGTATCAACCACTGACTAAGAAGGGCAACCATGATATTGGTTCGGGCTTTAACGATGATCCACTGTGGCTCATTGTGGGGGTGGCTGCTTATATTAAGGAAACAGGCGATTTCCATATTCTCGATCTTGAGGTTCCATTTGACAATGATCCAGACAACACTGGCACTCTATTGGAGCATCTGAAGCGTTCCTTCTATCATGTCATTCATAATTTAGGACCTCATGGACTGCCCCTTATTGGCCGGGCGGACTGGAATGACTGCCTCAATTTAAACTGTTTTTCGGAAGAACCAGGAGAATCATTTCAGACTTCAGGACCATCTGAAGGACCAGTTGCAGAGTCTGTGTTCATTGCTGGTCTGTTTGTTTATGCAGCCCCTGATTTTATAGCTTTATGTGAACGGAAGGGTCTTCATGAGGAAGCAAAGGCTGCTCGCAAGCATATGGAGCAGATGATCGAAACAGTAATTGAGCACGGTTATGATGGGGACTGGTTCTTACGGGCCTACGATGCTTTTGGGGAGAAGGTAGGTAGTAGAGAATGTGAAGAAGGTCAGATCTTTATTGAACCGCAGGGTTTCTGCGTCATGGCCGGTATTGGTGTGGAAGAGGGCTTAGCTGAAAGGGCCCTTGATTCTGTAAAGGAAAGGCTCGATACACCCCACGGTATTGTCCTGCAGAATCCCCCCTATTCAAAGTACTATCTGAATTTAGGGGAAATCTCGTCTTATCCACCAGGGTACAAGGAGAACGCAGGCATTTTTTGCCACAATAATCCTTGGATTGCCATAGCTGAGACCGTTCTCGGTCGCGGTGAGCGAGCTTTTGAGGTCTATCGGAAGATTGCTCCTGCCTATCGAGAAGAGATTTCTGAGGTTCATCGATTAGAACCTTATGTGTACGCGCAGATGATTGCAGGGAAAGATGCAGTAAACTACGGAGAAGCAAAGAACTCTTGGTTAACTGGGACAGCTGCCTGGAACTATGTGGCCATTTCGCAAGCAATTCTAGGAATTCAACCAGATTACGATGGACTCCGAATCGATCCCTGTATTCCGCCAGATTGGGATGGATTTACTGCAACACGGCAGTTTAGGGGAGCTACCTACGAGATTACGGTTACTAATCCGAATCATGTATCAAAGGGAATTGCCCAAATTACAGTTGATGGCCAACCAATTACTGGCTGTATTGTACCAGTCTTTGATGATGGGCAGGTACATGAAGTATCGGTTGTAATGGGGTAAACCAAGACTTGAGGAGTGTAATCTGTGCAACTGCAGTTTTTGGGAGCAGCGGAAACAGTCAGTGGATCCTGTTTTCTGCTTAGTTATGATTCGTATCAAGTGTTAATTGATTGCGGCATGTTTCATGGACCGGAAGAGTATAAACAGCGGAACTATGGAGATTTTCCATTTATTCCACAGGAAATTGACGCGGTGATTTTGACTCATGCCCATATTGATCACAGTGGATTGCTGCCTAAGCTTGTGAAACATGGTTACAAAGGACCTATCTATGGGACAGGAGCTACAGCAGATTTGTGTTCCATTATGCTGCCTGATTCTGCTTACATTCAAGAATCAGAGGTAGAACGGAAAAACCGCAAGCTGCGGCGGCAGGGTAAGAAGCTCTTGACACCTATCTATACAGTGGATGATGCAGAACAGACCTTAACCCGTTTTCGACGGATGATTTATGACGAGGAAATCAAGATACTTCCAGGTCTTCGCCTGCGGATGCGGGATGCAGGTCATATTCTAGGAGCCGCGATTGTAGAGTTATGGGTGACAAGCGGCGGCAGGACAACTAAAATCGTCTTTTCTGGCGATATTGGAAACTTAAATCAGCCCATTGTTCAAGATCCGACTTATATTTCCGAAGCCGATATTGTTGTTGTAGAATCTACTTACGGTATGCGCCATCATGAAGGACGGGAACAGCGGTTTCAGCGGTTAGCCCAAGTGGTCAATGAAACAATGGAGCGGGGAGGCAATCTTTTAATCCCCGCGTTCGCCCTTGGTCGTACTCAAGATCTTCTGTACGCGCTGAGGATACTGCAGGATAAGGGGGAAGTACCTCCCCTTAACGTTTATATTGACAGTCCGTTAGCAGTATCGGCTACAGAGATTTTCCGCAAGCATACTCCAGTTTTCGATTGGGAAACTAGGACTATGCTTAGGGAAGGGAGATCACCTTTTGAGTTTGACGGGCTCCACTACACCCAAAGTGTAGAAGAGTCTATTGCCCTCAACTCGATTCATTCAGGAGCGGTTATTGTTTCAGCTAGCGGGATGGCAGATGCAGGGCGAATAAAACACCATCTCAAGCACAATCTGTGGCGTAAAGAAGCTGCTGTACTATTAATCGGTTATCAAGCCATTGGAACCTTAGGACGCCGTCTCCAGGATGGGGCAAGGGAAGTACGGATTCATGGGGAGCCGGTCCAGGTAAACGCCTCGATCCATACGATTACGGGTTTTTCGGCTCACGGGGATCAGGCCGCCTTACTCACTTGGCTCAAGCGCTTTCGCCATATTGGACAGATTTTTGTGGTTCACGGTGAAGCAGAAGATGCCCATCAATTTGCTCAGCTTGTCCATTCGGAGCTGAATGTCCCAACTGTTGTTCCTAAACTAGATGAGATTTTCCATCTGACAGGCGGCAGGATTTACAGTGTGTGGGAAGAGCGGTTTCACAATCTGCACATTGACGAGGATTTTTCTGGTGTTGTCCAAGTTTGGAAAGAAGGTCAGATTCTGTTTCGAGGTTCCTACGGTTTTGCGAATCGAAGATATGAAGTTAAAAACACCATGGATACGAGTTTTAACCTAGGTTCAGGGCGAGAAATATTTGCGGCTGTGGGCCTATGCCAGCTGGCAGAAAAGGGACGTATCTCCTGGGAGAGGGTTCGAGAGCTGCTGGAAGATGAGAACAGGAATGTAGGACTGCTGGAGCAGGAGATTGAAGCCATAACGGAGCAAGCGTATGCTTGTTACATCGAAGAAGAGATTTTTGCCCATGCTCAAATGGAACGTTCTGGTTATTACACTCTCGATCGCCTTCCACCAGAAGCGGCAGTTGGCTATACTGTTGATGACCAAGGCCAGATTATGGAAAATGTTTATGCTATCCTGAACCAAGACACAGGGCTTCAGGCATACAGTACAGTTCACGATCTAGGTCGTTTCTGGGAAGCTCTTTTTACTCAGAAGCTTCTGACACAGTCTTCTTTAGAAGTGCTTCTTGCACAGTATTCCCAGACCCTTCCTTCTCAAAGGTACTATGAGATGAGGGGAGAGGGACCAGGTGTGAGTTTGATTTCAGGTGTGGTTCCTGAAAAACAGCTTACCATTACAGTTTTAAGTAATGGTGAGAAAGCCACCAAGAGTGTGTATGACCAGCTTCTCAAAATAACCTTAAGCTAAATAGTGCTGTATAGGGAGACCTCCTAAACGGGGGTCTTTTTCTGTTGGAGGAGGAGATGGAGCGCAGGATCCCGAATAACACAAGAGCAATTTGGGCAAGGAGGATATAAAACAACCATGGTTACACTAGATAACGATTGGGATAGAGTACTAGATGGCGAATTTCAGAAAGAGTATTATCTGCAGCTCAGGGAATTTCTTAAGGTTCAATACGGCCGATATACGGTTTATCCCAATATGTATAAGATTTTCGAAGCTCTGAAATTGACACCGTATTCAAAGGTGAAGGTAGTCATTTTAGGGCAGGATCCGTACCATGGACCACGTCAAGCCCATGGTTTAGCTTTTTCGGTTCAAAAAGGAGTGGCCATACCGCCTTCTTTGCTGAATATTTACAAGGAGCTGGAAGCCGATCTAGGCTGCTTTGTTCCGAATA
This sequence comes from Bacillota bacterium, assembly GCA_012518735.1. Taxonomy (GTDB): domain Bacteria; phylum Bacillota; class Limnochordia; order Darwinibacteriales; family Darwinibacteriaceae; genus JAAYRO01. The sequence continues at coordinate 1,265 of JAAYRO010000146.1, read as the reverse complement.
ACGGTGACTTGACTCCTTGGGCAGAGCAGGGTGTATTATTGCTCAACACCAGTCTGACTGTACGGGCTGGACAAGCTGGATCCCATCGGGGGCGAGGCTGGGAAATATTCACCGATCAGGTCATCCATCACCTTAATCGAAAAGAGACTCCTGTAGTCTTCCTGCTGTGGGGCAGTAATGCCAAGCAGAAAGCCCGCTACATAACAAATCCTCATCATTTAGTTTTGACAGCAGTCCATCCCAGCCCCTTATCGGCATATCGGGGATTTTTTGGCTGTGGTCATTTTTCTAAGACAAACGAGTTTTTACGGAAAACAGGGCAAGAACCAATTGACTGGCAGATTCCCAATATGGAGTCAGTTTCCCAAGCTGGGGTGTAACGAATGAAGAAGATAGGCATTGTCGCGCTTACGATCCTTTCACTGCTGTTAACTGGCTGTCTAGGCTTATTTGGAGTAAAAAATGTTCTAGGGGAAGTTTTCGTTCGGATCGAGTTTTCACCAGAAGTAGAAACTGCCCATATTGAGCTCGTAGAAGTTGTCCTTGAAAAAGGACAGGAAGCATATCTCTTACTGCTTACACCAGAAGGAGATTTTCAAGAAAGGGCGAGTCTACCAGCAGGAAACTGGCAGTGTTCTGCCCAAGCTAGAAACGGCGATGGGTATTTAGTAGGCAACACAGAGAGAGAGTCTGTTTTAGTTACACAGAACCGTTCTAGCGTTCTTTCTGTAACGGTCAACTCTTGTGAGCCCCAAATACTGCTGCCAGCTGTTTCTGGGCTTTCAGCATCCCTTGATCCAGAGGGAGTCTTAGTCAGCTGGGATGTTTTTCACGAGCCTGGTATGTTAGAAATATACAGCCGTTCCCTAGAAGGTAAGCTGTGGAAACGGGTAGGGCGAGTTTCAGCATCAGATCTATCGTTTCTCCATAATACGGCTGAGGGTCATTTGTATGAATACACTATCCGCTACTTGTCTGATGGAGGATATGGGGGACCTCTCCATCCAAAAGTGGCTGTGAGTCATGCCCTGTTAGGGGGGACTATTAGTTTTAAACACCAATTTCCAGAAATACCCCAGATAAGTACTGGCAGACGGCTTGTCCGTACTCAGTCGACAGTGTCTGATATGTTTGACGATGGCCAATTCGATGATTTGATAATCCACTTTTACTCAGAAGAAGCCTTTTCCCGCCGTTATGAGCTGCTGAAAGCGGAAGGATTAGAAATTCTACGGGAGATGCCTTCACTGCAGGCTGTTTTGGCT
>JAAYRO010000145.1 GCA_012518735.1 Bacillota bacterium | reverse complement strand
TCCTTTTCCATGATTCTATTATCCAGGGATATGCGTCAGGATCCAAGTCTGAATTTGCTTATTTAGTTTTCAAGGTTCATGAGGGAGAAAACCCTAAAATTCTCTCCCTAAATCTTAATATACGAGGGAGAACGGATACTGCAAGGAGCGTTTCCTGACATGGAAGGAGGTGATTGGCAGCCGCCAGCAGGGATGGAAAGGGGCGAACCCCCTGCTGGTGTAGGAATGGGTGAACCACCTTCATGGATGGATGATATGATGCGGCCAATGGAACAAGGGCGAGGTCAACGGAGTGGTCCTGAGGGCATGGGAATGCCGATGGAAGGTCCAGACTGGGATACAGTGGCTGCCTTGGGAGTGTCATTCTTGACAATTGCTGCAGCGGTAGTCTTGGTCCGATTTTTCAGAAGACGTCGACTTTTAATGTAGCTTAGGTGGTTCAGCGACAAGAGCACCTCATAATGAGGTGCTCTTGTGGCGTTATAACCCGAAATTGTAAATTCTGCAGATGATTGTTTTCGTTGAATCTCATCACATTCTGTGCTATACTAACAGTGATATTGGCCCCGTAGCTCAGGGGATAGAGCAGCGGTTTCCTAAACCGCGTGTCGGACGTTCGATTCGTCTCGGGGCCGCCAATTCTACCTAGTCAGGTAATAAATAAATACATAGAATCGTGAGTCTAGTAGGCAAAGTAGGGCAAATCGTCCTCTTTGCTTTTTTGTTTTCATGCAGACCACACGGTAGATAAGATGACACTTAGACAATCCATCATAGCTTCAATCCATAGTCCGTTGGTGACAAAGTTTACGATTTGTTCTGTGAGTAAATTATTGTTTCTAAAAGTAAAAAACAATAGTTGACTTTTACTGCACCATAATATATTATAACAGTACACTACCATGGTAGTGTAGATTGTATTGGGGGTAGCAGCAATGGCAAAACCGCTAATCAGAAAACATCAAAGTACGATCAACTATTTGAGAAAGTATTGGTCTCTATATCTTATGTTGATTCTGCCCCTTGCTTATTTTGTGGTATTTCGTTACATTCCCATGACTTATATCCAAATAGCGTTTAAGAAATACAGCATTGTACAGAGCGTTTGGGAAATGCCATGGGCTGATAACCATGGGTTTGAGTATTTCATCAAGGCTTTCTCCAATCGTGACTTTCTATACGCACTGCGCAATACTATTATGCTCAATCTACTTGATCTATTGGTTGGATTTCCCGCTCCGATTATTCTAGCACTGCTTCTTAACGAGCTGCCCTATAAACGGTTCAAGCGCTTTACCCAGTCCGTTGCTTATATGCCGCACTTTCTTTCGTGGATCATCATTTCTGGTATCGCGCTCCAGCTTTTTGCCCCGTCGACTGGTTTAGTGAATATTGTTCTAAATCGTCTCGGTTTTGAGTCTATTCCATTTCTTAACGATCCTAAGCACTGGGTCTTTACCTATGTTTTCTTAGGTATTTGGAAGAATATGGGTTGGAATACCATCATCTACTTGGCTGCCCTGACGAACATCAACCCCGAGCTGTATGAAGCCGCTTCTATTGATGGAGCTGGTCGGTTTCAGAAAATAAGGTACATTACTTTACCGGGTCTACGCTCTACAATTATCACGCTGCTTATTTTGAATCTCGGCCATATTCTGAGCAGTGAATTTGATAGACCCTATTCCTTAAGTAATGCTTTGGTTCACAACGTGTCTAACGTTATTGCTACTTTTGTCTATACTTACGGAATTCGCGGTTTACAGTTCTCTCTAACTACAGCAGTAGGATTATTTCAATCTGTTGTCGGTGTTATTTTCCTTCTCGCTGCCAATGCTCTTGCTAAGAAATTCGGCGAGCGGGGCATTTGGTAGTGAGTGTATACAATAAATTTTTAGGAAAGGACATCCCGTCATGGTTAAATCGAAAAGCGGTAGAACTGGAGACTTAATTATTGCATTCATCTGTTTTTTGCTCATTTTGGCGTGTTTGCTGCCAATGCTCAATATTCTAGCCCGTTCTCTTAGTTCCTCTGAGGCGTTGATCCGCAATGAGGTTCTACTCTGGCCCAAGGGTTGGAATCTTACTGCATATAAATTGGTTCTCAGTGATTCAAAGTATACGTGGTCTCTTGCGTGGACTGCAATTTTGACGGTAATCTGTACATTTGTGTCTATGACTATGACTATCATGTGTGCCTATCCATTGACCTATTCGAAACTCAAGGGCCGTCGTTTCTTCAATACCTTAATTCTCTTTACCATGTATTTTAATGCGGGGACAATACCTCATTATCTGCTGTATAAGGATTTAGGCCTGCTTAATCATCCATTAGTTCTCATTATTCCAAACAGCCTCAGCGTGTTCAATATGATTATTATGCGCAGTTTCTTTTACGGGATTCCAGAAAGCCTGCGAGAATCAGCTGAGATTGACGGGGCAGGACCGGTTCGAATCTTGTTTAGCATTTATCTGCCTCTATCAAAACCTGTACTTGCCACACTCTCTCTTTTTTACGCAGTTGGGCGCTGGAATGGGTTTTCCGATGCACTCATGTTCATGAATGATAGAAAATACCATCCAATCCAGCTGTTGCTGTACAATATCTTGAAAAGCGTTACGAGCATTGAGGTTGCCACACAGGAAGGCTTTGCGAGTGCTCCAGGGCTTTCTGATACGCTTCAAGCCGCAACGGTTATGTTTGCAACAGTACCTATTTTATTAGTCTATCCATGGCTTCAAAAGTACTTTATTTCAGGGGCAACCTTAGGGGCGGTCAGAGAATAACATGGTTTCAAGACACACAGTGTCTAAAAATAAAAACGAGAAAGGAATGGTTACCACATGAAAAGAAACCGGTTAGTTGTACTTACGGTTGTCATGGTGCTGGCAGTTTTGTCAGCAAGCATGGTTTTTGCTGCAGGCGAACCTGAAATCGTAGACGGTAGGTTCACCAAAACCAGAAAGATTACAGTTGAGATCTTTGATCGCAGTAATCCAGGTGGCTCAAAGCCCGAAGATAATTTCTACACCGATTTTATCAAAGAGGGCATGCTGCGCGATCACAATGTGGAGGTAACGTTTGTCCCCGTTCCACGCTGGACTGAGGTCGAGGTTCTTAACAACCTGTTGGCTGGCGGTGACGCTCCTGATATTTGCGTGACCTATGACTATCCAACTATTTTGGCCTATGCCAACATGGGTGGGGTACTTGATATGGCTCCCTATCTTGAAGAGTACAAGGATTTGGTTCCTGATTTGTGGGATTTCCTCGGAGAGCAGAATCTTTATTGGAACAGAGATCCTGAAAAGGGTACAGTCTGGGCTATTGAGGCTCGGCTTGCCCATGATACGCGCATTAACACCTTCGTTCGTGAAGATTGGCTG
>JAAYRO010000018.1 GCA_012518735.1 Bacillota bacterium | reverse complement strand
GTGGGAGACCGAATTCTTATGCTGGAACATGCTTGGTATTCGGTGATTTCTCCAGAAATGTGTGCAAACATTCTTTGGAAAGACTCAAGCCGAGCACCGGAAGCAGCTGAATTACTGCGGCTTACGCCTGCAGATTTACTTAAATTTGGCATTATTGATGATGTTATTACAGAGCCCATTGGAGGTGCTCATCGTAATCATGAAGCTGCTGGACAGCAGCTGCGAGCGTTTATTCGACGGTATTTAGCAGTATTAGGCAAGATTCCAGTTGAAGCATTAGTGGAGGAACGACTAGCTCGTTTTCGAGCTATTGGACATTTTTCCGAGGAAAAATTGTCACAGATATAAATGGTTTTAATAAGGCGGGATATTATGGCTAAACGAATTGGAGTGTTAACAAGCGGGGGTGATGCACCAGGGATGAATGCAGCTATTCGGACGGTGGTGCGCGCCGCAATCCATTACAACATGGAACCTTGGGCTGTTTATCGAGGTTACCATGGATTGATTCGGGGAGAGGTGGAGCCTCTAAACAGTAGGTCTGTATCAGGAATTATTCAGCGCGGAGGCACTATACTTAAGAGCGCTCGTTCTGATCATTTCCGCACCAAAGAGGGACAGAAAAAAGCTGCGGCCACTCTCGAAGAAAACGGGATTGATTCTTTGATTGTCATCGGTGGTGACGGTTCCTTCAAGGGAGCTCTAGCCCTACAAGAACTAGGGATAAAGATTATTGGCATTCCAGCCACAATTGATAATGATATTGCGTGCACTGATTATTCTATTGGCTTTGATACAGCCGTTAATACAGTGATGGAAGCTGTCAATAAGATCCGCGATACAGCGAGCTCCCATGAAAGGGTATACGTAGTAGAGGTGATGGGACGGGATTCTGGCTATATTGCCTTGTTTTCTGGATTAGCAGGCGGTGCTGACGTGATTCTTATTCCTGAGGTGCCCTATGACATGGCTAAGGTTTGCGAGCAAATTCAGGCAGCAAATCAGAAGGGAAAGACCTACAATATTGTGATGGTAGCTGAAGGAGTTGGTCAACCTCAGTCTCCTACAGGTGAATTTCTTGTTGATGAGAGTCCGTCATTAGCTATTGCTCGTTATATTCAGCAGCACACGGGTTATGAAACTCGTATAACGATCTTAGGCCATATTCAACGAGGTGGAGCCCCGACGGTACGGGATCGACTTCTCGCAAGTAGGCTGGCTTATCACGCCATTGAGCTGATTTATCAAGGCAAGAGCGGGAAGATGGTAGGTGAAGTTGACCAGATTGTAAGATCTTGGGATTTATCGTTTGCATTGGCCCAGGATAAACAGCTTAATTTAGATTACTACCATCTGTCGAATATTCTGTCATCCATCTAACGAGAGGGGGATTCTCATGCGTAAGACTAAAATTGTATGTACTATTGGACCTGCAAGTGATAGTCCAGAAATGATTAGAGCCCTACTCAATGCTGGAATGGATGTAGCTCGCCTTAATTTTTCTCACGGCTCATATGATGAACACTTAGCTAGAATTGTTCGACTAAGAGAAGCTGCAGAAGAGATGGGCAGGAATTTAGGCATTCTTTTGGACATTCAGGGACCGAAAATTCGTCTTGGAAGAATGAAAAATCCGGGTGGCGTTAACTTGGAACCAGGACAGGAGTATATTCTGACAGTCGATCCATACGAAGGTGATGAGTTCAAAAGTCACGTGGATTATAAAGGCCTGAATAAGGATCTTAAAAAGGGCTCTACAGTCTATATTGATGACGGTCTTCTCGAGCTGAGGGTTAAGGAGATCAGAGGAAGCGACGTTGTTTGTGAAGTGATTGTTGGTGGTGAACTCAGCTCTCGGAAAGGAATAAGTCTGCCAGGTGTGGATGTTTCTCTGCCACCTATTACATCGGAAGACGCGGACCACATTCGTTTTGGCGTTGCTCATAATGTGGACTTTGTGGCTGCGTCTTTTGTGCGGAAAGCACAACATGTTCAGGCCGTGCGAGATATTATTACCGAAGCTGGGGGAACCCAGATGATTATTTCTAAGATTGAAAGTGATGCAGGTCTTAGAAACATCGATGAGATTATTAGAGCATCTGATGGAATAATGGTAGCCCGGGGTGATCTGGGAGTTGAGATTCCACCAGAGGAAGTACCTTTGGTCCAGAAAATGCTGATTCGCAAATGTAATGCAGCAGGTAAACCAGTAATCACCGCGACCCAAATGCTTGATTCTATGATCCGCAATCCGAGACCGACTCGTGCTGAAGTGACGGATGTTTCGAATGCTATTTTTGAGGGAACAGATTGTGTGATGCTGTCAGGTGAAACAGCTATTGGGAAGTACCCTGTGAAAGCTGTCCAGGTAATGGATAGGATTGCTCGAAGAATAGAACAGGTTATCGATTATTCTTCCATCCTCAAAGAAAAACTGAGTGAAGGAAGAACTGGGGTTGCTCAAGCCATTTCCTTAGCAGCTTGTCAAGCGACGCATGATTTAGGGATCAATGTGATCATATGTTCTACCCAGTCAGGGGCTACAGCAAGGAATGTATCTCAGTATCGCCCTAAAGCCACAATTTTAGCCATGTGTCCAAACGCACACGTGGTTCGACAGCTGTCCTTAGTCTGGGGAGTTTGTCCTGTTAAGGTCGAACGTACGACATTGATTGAAGAAATGATTGAGAACGCTGTTATTGAAGCAAAGAAACGAGGATTAGCAGCGCCAGGAGATAATGTAACCATTACTGCAGGTGTTAGTATTGGAAAACCTGGTGGAACCGATCTTTTACAGATTCATCACGTAAAGTAGGAATGCAGGTGAGAGATTGAGGGCCGGTAAATTATCAGGGGAACAATTAGAAAGAATGGTTTTGTCTGCGATCCAATTTCGGCGGGACGATATTTTGGTACACGCTGGATTGGGTGAAGACTCTGCCGTAATTGATTTTGGTGATGAAGTTTGTTTGATTTCAACGGACCCCATTACTGGAGCAGTTCAGGGAATTGGAGAGCTGGCTGTTCACGTATCATGTAACGATATTGCAGCCAATGGCGGTACGCCAATAGGAGTTCAAATAGTGTTGCTCCTTCCTGAGTCCATTAAAGAGTCTCAGATTGTCACCATTATGGAAGATGTGCAGCGGACAGCTGCCGATCTGGAAGTGGAGATTATTGGTGGACATACGGAGATTACTAGTCGGGTTACGGAGTGCATTCTCTCTGTAACAGCTGTAGGCCGAGCTCCTCGTGGTCGATATGTTACATCAGATGGGGCCAAGGTGGGAGATGATATCCTTATTACAAAAGGGGTGGGAATTGAGGCTACAGCAATTATTGCACGGGATTTTGCCGAGCATCTTCCATTTACGGTTCTGCCAGAAGAGATCGATGAATTCACAAGGCAGCTGTCTGTAGTGCCAGAAGGGCTTATAGCTGCTGAATTTGGCGTTAGTGCCATGCATGACATTACGGAAGGTGGACTTTTAGGTGCCATTGGGGAAATATGCCATGCGTCACAAACAGGCTGTGAAATTTGGGAGAATGCAGTCCATATGTGTGATTTGACCCGCAGGATTACTAGCCATCTCCAATTGGATCCACTATCTTTACTTTCATCTGGATCTATGCTCATTGCTGCATCACGAGGTCAAGAGCTTCGCAGAGAGCTTAAAGAACGAGGAATTCCTTCTTATATTGTGGGACGGATTATGGAAGGACCCAGTCGGATCGTGATACGAGAAAATGGAAAAAGAGAAGATATACCAAGCTATGTTCAAGATGAGTTGTGGCGGTTGTTCGCCCGTTTCGAGTCATCTTAGATACTATATAAGCAGCACATCAGTGCTGCTTAAGTAATTCTTAAGGGTTTTATAAGAGAAAAGTTCCTATATGGTTTTTGCCTTGGTGATATGCTTAAAATGGAATACTATGACCTGAAGGGAGTCTAGCGTGCTGTGGTTAGCAATATATTGGTCGTGGACGATGAGGAGTCTATTGCGGATCTAATAGAACTGTATTTGAAGAGTGAGAACTTTAATGTGTTCAAGTTCTATAATGGTCAAGATGCTCTTAACTGTATTGAAGATGTAAAACTCGACTTGGCTATTTTAGATATAATGCTTCCTGATATAGACGGTTTTGAGATCTGCAGGCGTATTCGCGAAAAGCATAATTTTCCTGTTATTATGCTTACAGCTAAAGATGAAGAGATTGACAAGATCACAGGTCTTACATTAGGAGCGGACGATTACATAACCAAACCTTTTCAGCCGCTGGAAATGGTCGCTCGGGTAAAAGCTCAACTGCGGAGATTTACGGAGTACAACTTGCTAGATTCACCGCAGGCCGGCAGTGTCATTGCGTTTTCTGGCTTGGTTATGGACAAGGATGCACATGAATGCACTCTTAACGAAAAGCCTTTAGCCCTCACTCCTACCGAATTTGCTATTCTCTGGTTGCTAGCGTCAAATCGAGGGAGAGTTATGAGTGCGGAGGAAATATTTCATAGGGTATGGGGAGATAAGTATTATACGAACAGTAATAATACAGTAATGGTACATATTCGCCATCTCAGAGAAAAGATGAATGATTCGGCAGAGAACCCCAAGTATGTTAAAACAGTATGGGGAGTGGGCTATAAAATTGAGAAATAGAAAAAAAGCTCGAGGTGATTACTCCAGGTTAAAGAGAAAAATCTCGTCTCGCATGTTCTTGATTACTGCCTCAGCCATTGTGATAGGCATTATTAGCTATTTAATGATGGTTGGCGAGGATTCGACAGAATACGTTATCGTAAAGGGATCTTCCATGATGAGCGTAAACTCTTTTGGAGTTTTTATGTTTATCATTCGGAGAAACAAAGGATTTTTCCTAGGCTTAGCTGTTTGCCTTTTGATTTTACTGCGGCTGTTTATGCATTGGTTTGTAAAGTATTTTGATGAGATTAGCGCTGGTATGGATCAACTTGTAGAAGAAACAGATGGGGAGATCACTTTATCACCAGAGCTAAGTTCCATAGAGCAAAAGCTAAACACGATTAAGGGTACTTTGGAGAGACAGAAGAGAAAGGCCGAAGAAGCCGAACAGCGTAAGAATGATTTAGTTGTTTATTTGGCCCATGATCTTAAAACGCCTCTCACATCCATTATTGGCTACCTGAGTCTTCTTAATGAAGCACCCCATATGCCGTTAGAACAGCGAGCAAAGTATACGGGAGTCACTTTAGACAAGGCTTTTCGTTTGGAGCAGCTGATTGATGAGTTTTTTGAAATCACAAGGTTCAATCTCCAAACCATTGTATTGAACAAGAGTAAGGTCAATCTGCCCTTTATGCTGCAGCAGATTGCAGATGAATTCTATCCAGTACTGGCTTCACAGGGTAAACGAGCGGTTGTCCACGCACCTGACGAGCTTATACTGTGGGCAGATGGAGATAAGCTTGCCCGTGTTTTTGGAAATGTTCTTAAGAATGCAATTAGCTACAGCTATGAAAACAGCACTATCTACATTTCCGCGATTCAACAAGGCGACTGCGCTGTAATTACCTTTGCCAACAAAGGAGACCCTATTCCTTCTCAGAAACTGGAGACCATATTTGAGCGATTCTATCGATTAGATTCGGCCCGTTCTACTAATACTGGTGGATCGGGGTTAGGACTGGCAATCGCTAAAGAACTTGTGCGTGCCCATGATGGTACAATAACAGTGGAAAGCAGTAGGGAACAGACGATTTTCCGTGTTGCACTTCCACTTGACATAGAAGGAGACGCCAAAGTCGTCTTAAGGGATTCTTAAGGATTTGATAAGCTGAAAGTCCTACACTGCCTGTCTGGTTTCGGTACGATTGAGTTACTGAACGAGACAGGCATTCCTTTTTCAAGGAGGATGTGAAGACTATGATGCTGGAAGCGAACCCCGGCAGGAATCTAATTATAGAAGTAGATGGCCGGACCTATGCTAGAATTCCCATAAGAACTCACCTTATTAAGCCATTTGATGATATAACAGAGATTGTTACAGATTACATTCAGGATTCGGTAACAGAAGAAGATATTGTAGTCATCAGTGAAAGAGTAGTGGCCATAACACAGGGGAGAGTTGTGCCAATTGCTCAAATCAAACCCTCCCGTCTTGCTGTATTCCTTTCACGTTTTGTTTATAAGTCGCCCTATGGGATTGGTGTAGGCAGTCCTTGGACCATGGAGTTAGCCATTAAAGAGGTGGGATGGTTCCGAATAGTTGTGGGTGCAGTTGTTGGGGCTTTGGGCAAACTTTTAGGAATTCGAGGATTGTTCTATCGTGTATGTGGAGAGCGGGTTCGTGGTATTGATGGGCCGTGTGCGAATACCATTGCCCCATACGATCAGTGTGCAGTGTTGGTGCCCGAAGATTCTCAGCGTATTGCAGAGGAGCTAGGATCGGTCCTAGGCTGTTTTGTGGCTGTTATTGATGCAAATGACCTTGGTGTGAATATTCTTGGCGTCTCTTCATCAGATCTAGACACAGATTTTCTTGTTCGAGCTTTAAGGGATAACCCGCTGGGACAGAGCAGTGAACAGACACCTATAGGAATTATTCGGTGTCTGGAGGATTCATCAACAACGGTTTTCGAAGAAGGCAAAACAAAAAGCAGCACCTCTGTGCTGCTGAAAAATTATCCAAATGGTGCCGAAGGAGGGAGTTGAACCCTCACGAGCGAAGCTCACACGATTTTGAGTCGTGCGTGTATGCCTATTCCACCACTTCGGCACGTTTTCGAACTGACATAGACTATAGTACCATGAACTGTGATGTTTTGCAATACCTTTTTGACTTGACTTTCTAGACTTCCGTGCTAAAATGATAATGAGTACTTTTAAACATTCCGAGCGTTTAACGGGGGTAATCATGTGAAAGGCAAGGGTTTTGTTCGGAAAACTAAACAGCGAGAGGCTATTTTAGAAGCACTCCGTAATACTGATGTACACCCTACTGCAGATTGGGTCTATCAAGAGGTGCGTAAAGAAATGCCTCATGTCAGTTTAGGTACGATCTATCGGAATCTGAAAACCCTAACTGAGATGGGTGAAATCCAAGAATTGTGTTTTGGAAGTACGTATACCCGCTTTGATGGTAATCCAGATGATCACTATCATTTTGTCTGCGAAGACTGTGGGTTGATTTTAGATCTTGGGTTAGAGCTTATGCCAGAATTAGATGATCAAGTAACTCAGGAAATAGGGTGCCAAGTTAAATCTCACCGTTTGGAATTCTACGGTAAGTGTTTCGAATGTCTGAAAAAGAATTCTAATTAGCTGTGTGCTGAGGAGCTGAGCAGATGTTTTTCTGCTCAGATTTTTTTATTTCCATGCAGGACAGAGCCCCCTATATGTAGTATACCTTAAACGTAACACTTCTGTATATAGTACGCATTGGAAAGGATGAGTCCTTTTTGAAGTTAACTGAAAATGCCCTTACGGTGTTAGAACGACGTTACTTGGCCAAGCAAGGTGATAAGGTAATAGAAACACCTCAAGATATGGTCCGTCGGGTAGCTGAGAATATTGCGTCAATAGAGGACGACCCCATCTGGGAAGAAAGATTCTTTGAAGTAATGAGCAACTTAGAGTTTCTTCCTAACAGCCCTACACTGATGAACGCAGGGCGGGTATTGCAGCAGTTGTCTGCTTGTTTCGTCTTACCCATAGAAGACTCTATGGAAGGCATTTTTGAAACCTTAAAACACACAGCGCTGATTCAGAAATCTGGTGGCGGAACAGGATTCAGCTTTTCTCGTCTTCGCCCTAAGTCTGATTTAGTGAGTTCTACTGGAGGAGTAGCAAGCGGTCCTGTATCCTTTCTAAAGTGTTTTAATGCGGCCACTGATGCGGTTAAACAGGGCGGGACAAGGCGAGGTGCCAATATGGGCATTCTGCGCGTCGATCACCCAGATATCCTTGATTTCATCCAGTGTAAGGCTGACAATAAAGAAATCACTAACTTTAATATTTCCGTAGGAATAACAGAGGCTTTTATGGAAGCGGTAGATTCTGATTCTACCTATTCTCTTGTAAACCCCAGAAATAACGAAGTTACAGGCGAACTGCGTGCTCGCGATGTATTTAATCTTATAGTAGACATGGCCTGGAAAAATGGAGAGCCTGGGATTGTCTTTTTGGATAGGATTAATCGGGCTAACCCCACACCCCATGTTGGTGAAATTGAAGCTACCAACCCTTGTGGAGAGCAGCCTCTTCTGCCTAATGAAAGCTGCAATCTAGGTTCAATTAACTTAGCGAAGATGGTAAGGCAGGTTGATGGTCAATGGGAGATAGACTGGGAGCGGTTAGCTTATGTGGTGGAAGTTGGTGTTCGGTTCTTAGACAATGTTATTGAGGTAAACAAATATCCTATTCCCGAGATAGAGGAAATGACTCTTGCTAATCGCAAGATCGGTTTAGGTGTTATGGGCTTTGCTGATATGCTCATGCGTTTAGGCATTCCTTACAACAGTGAAGAAGGGGTTTCTGTTGGTAAAGCCGTGATGCAGTTTATTCAGGAAAAGGGACATGCTGCCTCATCTAAGCTTGGAGAAGAGCGGGGATCATTTCCAAATTATTCGGGTAGTATCTATGAAGCTCTAGGAAAACCGATGCGCAACGCAACTGTTACTACTATTGCTCCTACAGGGACTATTTCCATTATTGCTGGCTGCTCCAGTGGGGTAGAACCAGTCTTTGCACTGGCCTTTACTCGGAATGTAATGGATGACGATAAACTGATAGAAGTAAATGGACAGTTTGAAGAGATTCTGCGAGAGGAAGGTCTATACTCAGAACACCTAATTGAACAAGTGGCAGAGCTGGGTACGGTTCGAGGATTGCCTCAGATACCCGAACATTTACAGAGAATTTTTGTTACTGCCCATGATGTTACACCTGAGTGGCACATCCGAATGCAGGCTGCTTTTCAAGAGTATACGGATAATGCAGTGAGCAAGACAGTGAACTTCCCCTCGGAAGCGACAAGGGAAGATATTGAGCAGGTCTATCGTCTAGCCTATGATCTTGGATGTAAAGGGGTTACGGTGTATCGAGCTGGATCTAGAGAAGGAGAAGTGCTGACCGTAGGACACCACCAAGAGTCCCAATCATCGGCGGAGCAGAAACCAAGCACCAAACACAGTCCTCGGAGGCGGCCCAATGTGACCACTGGGCAGACCGTTCGAATTAAGACTGGTTGCGGCACTCTATACGTGACCATTAACGAAGATGAATACGGCATTTGTGAAGTCTTTACCACGATTGGTAAGGCGGGGGGATGTGCAGGTGCTTTCTCAGAGGCTACAGCACGTCTAATCTCCTTGTCCCTTCGTTCAGGAGTTGAGCCTGGACAGGTAACGAAGCAGCTGCAGGGTATTCGCTGTCCTCATCCCATTTGGCAGGATGGTAAGCAGGTCTTGTCATGTCCTGATGCCATTGCTCAAGTGTTAAATGACTACATTCAAAATGGGAGAAAAGGCCGCTTTCAACAGGGATCTGTAGAAGAGGAGTCTATCAGTGCCAATCCTGTCTTTAGTAATGAAAGCTGTCCTGATTGCGGCGGTTCTTTAGTTCAAGAAAGTGGCTGCGCCACTTGTGTTCACTGCGGATTCAGCCGCTGCAGTTGATCCAAATTCGAACAAATTTGGTATAATCTCCTTCCCCCTGCTGCATACTTGATCATAGAAAAATGGGGAAGGAGATTTGTTATGCCGCGCAAATGTATTGTGTGTTTACTGCTGCTTTTCAGTTTGTTTTCAGGATACGTCACGGCAGAACAGCCGCTGCGTGAGATTGTAGTAAATATTCCCAGCTTTACCCTGTATCTCTATGAGGACGGTGTCGTCATAAAAGAATACTCTGTCAGTATCGGCAACGAATTGAAGCCATCGGTTTTGGGAGAAACCACTATTATCAACAAGGTGATCGATCCTACATATTATCCACCCAATGCTGTAGAGCGAGGTTTATCTCCTATTCCGCCAGGTCCAAGTAATCCAGTTGGTACTCGTTGGCTTGGGCTGGGTTTTCCAAGTTACGGAATACACGGCACAAATAACCCTAGTTCCATTGGGAAGGCAGCTTCATCTGGCTGTCTGCGCATGAATAATCATGATGTGGAAGAGTTGGCCTCACTGGTGGAAGTTGGAACGCTGGTTCGACTTATTTATAAGACAGTCTTGATGCAGGAAGATCCCTTGCTTGGGCACAAGACAATTACGGTTTACCCAGATATTTATAATCAAGGCGTAACACAGTTAGAAATTGAACATGAATTAAAGACTCGCGGTTGGGATAATGTTTTTTGGTCCGGTCTGGAGGAGCTTATTGTGGAAGCTGCTGGCAGTCCCCGCTGTTTACCTTTGAAGGTACCCATTTTCATGAATCAAGAGCAGCTGGATGTATATGGAGTTAGGTGTGCCGATCGTTATTATTTGCCATACGATGTTCCTCTTGAGCGGTGGCAAGACGGTTTAGACATGGTAGTTCAGTGGGGAAGTGGTTCCTATTTGCCCGTAGAGCAGTACGCTCAGATTACGGGATTCAGCTCCCGTGTATTAAATGGTGCAGTAGTCTTACAGGCCCCTCAGGCGTATTTGGGGGATATACATCTTGGAGATGCCCTGTTTTACCATGATACAATATACGTGCCTGTTAAGAATATTCCTGGGGAGCTCATGACTAATGGACAGCTTGTACCAGAACAGGTCTCCATTATTTTATTTAACAACGACTATTATCTGCCTGAATGGATCATCAAGCGTTATGCTCCTGATGCAGTTCTTTTTATTGAAACAGATAACGAGGAACCCTAGATTAGGGGTTCCTCGTTGCGTCTTTAAGCCAAGAACTGGACAATAACCGCTCTGCAAGTTCTACCTGGGCGTATTCCAGCACTTTTTGCCAATCGCGGTTGATTGCAGCATAGATCATTTCTGGTGTAATGCTTAAATAATCTGCTGCTTGGGCAGCGAGCCGATCTTTGACCATGTCCTGTAGGCTGGTCCAGTCCTGCGATAACAGTGCCTCTGCCTCCCAGGGGGCCACTCCTCGATCGACAATTTCCTGGTACAGTTCATACCGTACTTCGTCATTGAGTTTTTGCCAATCTCCATTAATAATAGCTGCTATCTGTTGTGGGGTCAGGATATCGGCTAGTATTTGAGTTAGATTGGTGACACTCTGCAGTAGGGCAGGTGAGCTGTCTGCTCCTGATAGACTTACAAGACGAACTTGACCTTGGGCATCATAGAGAGCGTAAACAGGATCGCCTGCTTTGAGCTGCTCATTTGTAACAATTTGCCCATTACGGTAAATAACGGTTTGGTCACTTAGCGGGAGGGAGCGGAATTCGTCATTTGATGTTTTTACTACAATTCTGTTTGATGATCCCAAAACCTCAGTAATGACTCCTTCAACTGCATCAAGCTGAACAGCTGAATCGATCATGAATGCTGCTTCAGCTCGAGTGGCTAAACGATCCGGTTCAAAACGATTAATCACGTACGTCGGTAGAATACCAAGCTTGTTGAGAACTTCTACATAGAGGAAAGCTGGGTGATCCTTGTCTAGGTCCTCGAATGAAGGATACCAGTCATTTGGTACAATGATGTTATCAGAAAGACCTAGTAGATTACCGACTAAACCAGCTAATTCCCCACGTGTGAGTAGATCATCTTGATACTGGGCCTCTTCACTCATGGGCAGAAAGTGATCTATCCAGGTATACAAACTCTGCTTTCCAGCCTCATCTAACCCAAATGCACGACCTGCAATTTCAATCACTGCTTCTCGAGAAACAGACTCATTGGGTAAGAAACGTTCCTCCCAAACCCCTTCAAAGACTCCCATCTCATCTAGGTGAGAGATAGGATCACGAGCCCAGTTCCCTTCAATGTCTGTAAAGGACGCGTAACTATACGAACTGCTAAAGAGAATGAACAATACCATAAGAGCAGGAATGATAGTTGTTTTTCTCACACGAACACTCCTTTCCGTTGTTACTCTATCATCTTACACTGGACAATTCGGTAATAACAAGGCAAGACCTCTATGTAATAGTCGGCAGTTCGGGGAGTGCTTGCCATGGGAGGCAGGTTTTTCATGTGCTGCGTTGAATAATGCAAGAGAAATGAGGGATGTTGTGTGGAAAAACGCTTATTTCTAATTGATGGTAACAGTTTGATTAACCGGGCCTTTTATGCACTGCCCCCTTTGACAACTGCACAAGGGGAACCGACTAACGCAGTTTATGGCTTAACTATGATGCTGTTTCGCCTTATGGAAGACTATTCACCAGATCAGATGTTTGTTGCATTTGATGTGCCAGGCCCTACGTTCCGACATGAACAGTTTGAAGAATATAAAGCAAACCGAAAAGGTATGCCCGATGACTTACGTCCCCAAATGGGCCTTATGAAAGAAGTATTAGATGCGTTAGGAATTCCCCGTCTTGAGTTAGCAGGATATGAAGCTGATGACATTATTGGAACAGCTTCCAAATTAGGGGAAGAAGAGGGGTATGAAGTATATATCGTCACTGGCGATCGAGATGCTTTTCAGTTAATATCTCCCCAAACACAGGTTCTCTTTACCAAAAGGGGGATTACTGAGACAGAATTGGTTAATGAGGAGACTCTTAAGAAGAATTACTCCCTTACGCCTAAGCAAGTTATCGACTTAAAAGGCCTTATGGGCGATAGTTCGGATAATATTCCTGGAGTGCCTGGAGTGGGTGAAAAAACCGCTCTCAAACTCTTAGCTGAATATGATAATATGGAAGCAGTCTATGCCAATCTCAATCAGATTAGAGGTAAACTGAAGGAAAGATTGGAGACATATAAGGAACAAGCATTTCTCAGTAAAGAGCTAGCAACAATACAGTGCACCGTTCCCCTTGCCATTGAGTTTGGCAAAAAGGATGAGCGCCATGATGAAGAGCTGCGGCAGTTGTTCCAAAGGCTTGAGTTTCGGACTCTCCTAGAACGATTGCCCCAATCCGAAAAAGAAATTAAGACACAGCAGAGAGGATGGGACAGCAGCTATGAGGTTCTAAATAGAGAGAAGCTTGACCAATTTGTCGCTTCATATTCTACGAAGGAACCTACTTATTTAGTTAGTGATTTAGAACAGGAACTGGTGGCATTTTTGCTGGATGATGTGGTCTGGATTGGCAGCATAGGTTTCATTGAGGAAATCAGGTCCACTCTTCTGCCTGTTCTCCGCGAACAAGAAGACATTTACTGCAGCAGTGCTAAGATACTACAGCAGATTCTTCAGACCACTGGTGAACCTCTCTCTGTAACCCTTGATTTAGAACTAGCAGGGTACTGTTTGGATCCTGCCGCTCGTCAGGGGATTAATGCACTGGCTGCAAAATTTGGATTGCCAACCATTAGTTATTCCCAAGGTACGCCTCAGTTTCTAGCCTCCCATGTCCGGCTGTTAAAGGCCCTCAGCCCTTTAGTAATCCAAGAGCTGAAAAAACAAGATCTGTGGAAATTGTACCATGATGTGGAGATCCCTTTAGCTTATGTTTTAGCGAAAATGGAGCATACAGGTATTTTGGTTGATCCAGTCAAGTTAAACGCAATTTCCGCCGATTTAGAGGAGACTCTAAATCATTTAACCGTGAAGATCTACGAACTGTCAGATACAGAATTCAATATTAATTCACCGAAACAGCTGGGAGAAGTCTTATTTGATAAGATGGGTTTACCAGTGATAAAACGGACCAAAACTGGACCATCTACCAGTGCTGAAGTGCTGGAGCAGTTAACAGATTACCCTATTGTAAATTATGTGTTAGAATATCGTCAGGTTGCTAAGTTAAAATCAACATACGCTGATGCCCTTCCAGAATTGATTTCGCCAAAAACAAAACGCATTCATACTACCTTTAACCAGACTGTAACAGCAACAGGTCGGTTAAGTAGTACTAACCCTAATTTGCAGAATATACCTGTTCGAACTGCAGAGGGGCGCCGTATTCGAGAAGCCTTTATAGCCCCAGAAGGGCATTATCTTCTCAGTGCTGACTATTCCCAAATTGAACTCCGGGTTTTGGCCCACATTTCTGGCGATGAGGCGTTATTGAGGGCTTTTCAGACTGGTCAGGATATTCATACCCAGACAGCATCAGAGGTGTTTGGGATACCTGTAGATGAAGTCAGTCCAGAACAAAGAAATGATGCGAAAGCAATCAATTTTGGAATCGTATATGGAATCAGCAGTTTTGGGTTAGCTAAGGGAATTAATCGGACTAGAGCTCAAGCCCAAACCTACATTGATACCTACTTCGCTCGTTATCCAAAAGTTAAGGAGTACATGGATCGGGCGGTTGAGGAAGGTGAAAGGCTAGGTTATGTTACTACACTGTTCCAGAGAAGGCGATACCTGCCTGAGATAAAAAGCAGGAACTATGCTGCTCGAAGTTTCGCGGCACGAACTGCAATAAACTCTCCTATTCAAGGAAGTGCAGCAGATATTATTAAACTAGCTATGATTAATGTGGATCGAGCCCTGCAGGATGCTGGTTCAAAAGCGAAGCTCCTTCTCCAGGTCCATGATGAATTAGTATTAGAGGTTCCTAAAGAAGAACTGCCTTCAGTGGCAGATTTAGTTCGAAAAGAAATGGAAGATGTAGTCAAACTTGATGTTCCATTAATTGTTGATCTAATGTATGGGGAGAACTGGCGGGATGTAAAGCCATTCTCAACAGAGGTGAATTAAGTATGCCAGAGCTGCCGGAAGTAGAGACAGTTCGACGCAGTCTACTTCCTAATGTGTTGAATAAACCGATTCAGAGTGTTGATGTCCATTACGAACGCATTCTTCAAGATGCGTCTGTTTCTGAGTTTAAGCATGCCCTAAGGAGCCATCATTTCATAGACATTGTACGAAGAGGGAAGTATCTGCTCTTTTATTTAGAATCAGAGCGGATTATGGTGGTTCATTTGCGGATGACTGGCCGGCTCATATATGTTTCTAATAGTGAAATTCCCCTGGAAAAACACACATCTGTTGTGTTTACCTTTTCTGATGGAACTGGCCTTCGCTTTGAAGATCAACGGAAATTTGCCACCATTAATCTCTTAACCTCAGATCGTCTGCATGAAGTGAGGGGATTGAGGGAGATGGGTCCAGAACCATTAAGCGAGACATTTTCCTTAGAGGCCTTTTCTGAAATGCTGAGCAGTCGAAGTGCCCGGATTAAAGGACTCTTACTTGATCAACGGCGAATAGCAGGTTTAGGAAACATTTATGCTGATGAAAGTTTGTTCATGGCTGGTGTTCATCCAGAGCGACCAGCCAATTCCCTAACGGAGCAGGAGAAAACTCGGCTGTATTCAGCTATTCGAACCGTGTTACAAGATGCAATTGACAATCAAGGTACAACCATTCGAGATTATCGAACAGGTTATGGAGCAGAAGGTTCGTTTCAAAATAAGCTCCAAATTTACGGCAAAAAGGGTGGAGTCTGCCCTCGATGCGGCGGTGATTTGGCCCATAAAAAAGTTGTTGGGCGCACCAGCCATTTTTGCCCCAATTGTCAGAAGGAGTAAGTCATGATTGGAATAACAGGTGGAATTGCTACAGGAAAAAGTACTGTTTCAGCTCGCCTTAGAGAGCTAGGGGCAATAGTACTGGATGCAGATTGTATTGCGAAAGCTGTTGTAGAACCCTATACTCCTGGATGGGTTAAAGTAAAAGAGGCTTTCCCCAATGTGATACGATCAGATATGACCATTGATCGGAAGAAACTGGGAAAGGTAGTTTTCTCTGATGCAGAGTCTCGTGAGATTTTGGAAGGAATTATTCATCCAGAAGTCATAGCAGAACTAAAAAGGCTTGGCAGACATTACGAAGAACAAGGGTATGCAGTGTTCTGCGATATTCCCCTGCTTTATGAAGCCGGATGTGACACATGGCTAGATGAAGTGTGGGTAGTATACACTGATCCTGCCACCCAATTGACCCGCCTTATGGAACGGGATACTATTAATGAAGATGAAGCAAGAAAAAGGATAGGGACCCAGATGCCTCTAGCAGAGAAAATCCGCCGGGCCCATCGCTTAATCGACAATAGTGATTCACTTTCAAATACGTGGCAGCAGGTAGATATGTTGTGGGAGGAATGGAAAAGTGAGAATCGCCTTAATCGCTCATGATCAGAAGAAAGACGAAATGGTAGAATTTACAAAGAAATACTATGACCAATTGAGTCGATATGAAATAGTGGCCACTGGGACTACAGGGAGGCGTATCCGAGAAGAAACAGGTTTACCTGTCATGACGGTTTTGTCAGGACCGTATGGGGGGGATCAGCAGATCGGCGCCATGGTGGCGGCTGAGGAAGTTGCAGCTGTGATTTTTTTGCGTGATCCTTTGACAGCTCAACCTCACGAGCCAGATATTACGGCATTACTGCGAGTTTGCGATGTCCACGACATTCCCCTCGCTACAAATGAAGCCACAGCCGAACTTGTTATTCAGGCGCTGAGCAGCTGAGAATATTGCAATTTGCCGCTTCAAGGGGGAGTCAAGATTTGTCATGGCGTATGTTTATCCTCGTGTTCCTTGTGTTATTTACCTTTGTCGTTTTTGGAATCAAGCCAGTTCTGCAGTTTTTTTATCCCATTCATTATTCGGATTTAATTGGTGAATATGGGGCAGCGCTAGAAGTTGATCCCTTTTTAGTAGCGGCCATAATTCAAGTAGAGAGCAGTTTTCGTCCAGGTGTAGTCTCATCTAAAGGTGCAGTTGGGTTAATGCAGATTATGCCCGATACGGCAGTATGGTTAGGTCAGCAAAAAGGAATCTTGGTCCAAGTGGAGAATTTGACGGATCCAGAGGGTAACATTCAATTAGGTACGCTGTATCTGGATTACTTAATGGAACGCTTCCCTTCTGAGTATGCAGCTTTAGCAGCATACAATGGAGGACAGGGTAATGTAGGGCGCTGGTTGGACGAAGGTGTATGGGATGGCTCCTTCCGTACTGTATCCCAGATCCCTTTTAGGGAAACCCGTGCTTATGTCCGCAGAGTAGTCTTTACCCGGGAGTTTTACCGGTATATCTATAATCATAAATGGGAGATGTGAGAGGAGTTATGCAGCAGATGAAAACAGTCAAGACAGTGCAGGAAGTAGCAGATTTTTCAGTGTCCCCTGAACGAAAGCTTTTTTCTGCAACTCATGAGGAAATACTAACGGGTCTTACTACTGATATTTATTTCGTTAAGACTCGGGAGATTTTAGCAAAACTGGGGAAAGATGAAACAAGGGTAGTGGCTGAAATCTTCGGTCGTCGAGATGGGATTTTTGCAGGATCGGAGGAGGTAAAAAACCTTTTGGAAGACTTAGGTCTAGAAGTTTGGAGTTTGCCAGAGGGTGCTTCCTTTTCGGCTAAAGAAGTGGTGATGCGGATTTCCGGTCTATATGACGTGTTCGGGATCTACGAAACAGTGATTCTTGGAATTTTGGCCAGCTCCAGTGGATGGGCCACTGCCGCTTATAAAGCGAAGGAAGCCGCCGGAGACCGCTCCGTACTTTGCTTTGGCGCTCGACATGTCCATCCTTCTGTTGCTCCCGTTATGGAACGGGCAGCCGTTATTGGCGGCGCTGATGGAGCTTCATGTATTCTCGGCGCAAAGCTCGCTTATCAAGAGCCAATGGGTACGGTTCCCCATGCTTTATTCCTAGTTGTAGGGGATACAGTTGAAGCTGCAGCGGCTTATAATCGGTTTATGCCACCTGAATCGCCCCGTTCTATGCTTGTAGATACTTTCAAAGATGAGGTAGAAGAGAGCTTACGGTTGGCTGCATCCGAAAAGGTTGGACTTGAGTCTGTACGCTTAGATACTCCAAGTGAGCGGGGAGGCGTTACTCCTGATCTAGTACGGGAATTGCGGGCAAAGCTGGATATGGCCGGATACTCTCACATTCGTATTTTTGTTTCAGGAGGTCTTGATCCTGAAAGAATTCGGATTCTAAGCGAAGCAGGGGCAGATGCATTTGGAGTAGGCAGTTATATATCAGCAGCGGCTCCTATTGATATGACTATGGATATTAAGGAAGTGGATGGGAAACCAGCAGCCAAACGAGGACGTATACCAGGATTGACTCATTCCTCACGTTTGGAGAGAATTCTCTAACTAGATAAGGGACGGTGATTTACGTATGGCTGGGTCCACGAAGGAAAAGGTAATTCACCTTGCTCAGTCTGATCCATTCCTAACTGTGGAACAACTTGCACAGCAGTGCCATACTACTCCTCGTTATGTGCGTACGATCTTATCGGAAGCTCGCATCTCTCTATCACAGCTGAGGAAGGAATATGCTAGGAGCATGGAACGACGCCTTGCAGAACAGGACCGAGTTTATTTCGATCTTCATCTGCCAATAACAAAGGAACTGTATGTAACCGAGATTCAGAACGCACAATTCTGCACCATGCTTCATTTACCTCAAAACTCCGTTTTGTGTCAAGTGAGTCACTTGACCTACATAGATGAGATTCCGGCCTTCACTCAACTTGTGACAGGTGAGGCCGTGACTGTAATGCCTAACTGCAGTTTTCTACGGGAGTTAATCAGAGGTCACAAGGATCTCCATATTGGGGAACAATGGGTTGAAGTGTTAGATGCGCCAGAGAGGTTGCAAAAGGCGCTCGGTTCAGGGTATAATAAGCAGGTATTTAGATTATGCGCCATATTGTATAATGATGAACACCCTTCAGCGTTAGAGTTTCAATGGATACCAGTAGATGGTGTGGCATTGCATTGGTCTGGTCAGGCCACGAAAGTGAAGATTTCAGCAGTTGGGTGAGGGAATTCAAATATTTCCTGCAGATTTAGGGAATGAATTGCAGGAAATTAGTGAAAACCAGAGAATAATAACTTGATATGGCACCAATAGGTTTCATATGTAAGTTGTAATAATGAGAGGGAGGATAACAATGACACAGAAACTGTTGTCAGTGAGAGACCTCAAAACTTATTTTTATACGGACGACGGAGTAATTCCAGCAGTAGACGGGGTTAGCTTTGATCTGGACCGCGGAGGGACTATTGGCATAGTCGGCGAATCAGGTTGTGGAAAAAGTGTAACCTCCCTATCAGTTATGGGTCTCATTCCTGATCCACCAGGGAAAATCGTTGGTGGAGAAATTATTTTTGAAGGACAGAATCTTCTTGAGCTTAGTGAGGCGGAGATGCGGAATATTCGAGGCAATGATATTTCCATGATATTCCAAGAACCTATGACCTCGCTGAACCCAGTGTTCACTATTGGGAACCAAATTATGGAAGCTATTATTCTCCATCAACACTTGGATAAAGCTGCGGCACGGGAAAAAGCAATCGAAATGCTCCATCTTGTTGGTATTCCTTCCCCGGACAAGCGAATAGACGAATATCCCCACCAGCTCAGTGGAGGTATGCGGCAGCGTGTGATGATAGCTATGGCCTTGTCCTGCAATCCTAAGCTGCTTATTGCAGACGAACCTACAACTGCCTTGGACGTAACAATTCAGGCTCAGATTCTGGATCTCATGAGGGAGCTTCGGGAAGAATTAGGAACTGCCATTATGATGATTACTCACGATCTCGGTGTTATTGCTGAATTAGTTGACAAGGTAGCAGTTATGTATACTGGTAAGATCGTAGAGTCAGCTGACACGTATACTATTTTTGGCGATCCTCTCCATCCTTATACCATTGGTCTGCTGGGGTCAATCCCTAAACTAGAAGGTACGGTAGATCGCTTACAGACTATTCCTGGTACTGTACCGACACCAGGTAGTTTCCCTGTTGGATGCGGTTTCCATCCCCGCTGTCCATTTGCTAAGGATATTTGTGTTGCTAAAGAGCCACCTGCCTTTGAAGTAAAACCTGGACATCATGTTGCTTGCTGGAAAATGGTGGATTATGTAGATACAGATGTTGTTGATCAGAAGGAGGTGGGCTAGGAAATGGCTAGGGAACAATCAAATGCACTATTAGAAGTAAAGGATCTGGTGAAGCATTTCCCTATTAGGCAGGGCATTATCTTTTCGCGGCAGGTTGGAGCAGTACAGGCCGTGGATGGTGTTAGCTTCACTGTAAATAAAGGAGAGACACTAGGATTAGTTGGTGAAAGTGGCTGTGGTAAAACGACAACGGGTCGGCTTATTCTACGCCTCCTTGAACCAACGTCAGGTGAGATCTATTTTGATGGCAAGAATATTCCTGAACTGCCCAAGGATGAGATGCGGGAGCTGCGCAAGGATCTTCAGATCATTTTCCAAGACCCATATGGTTCACTTAATCCAAGGATGACAGTTGGGGATATTATTGGAGAACCGCTGCACATTCATAAAATAGCGAGAGGGAAAGACAAGGAAAAACGGGTTCGAGAACTCTTGGATGTTGTAGGATTGAATGCGTTTCATGCTCGTCGGTTCCCACACGAATTCTCTGGTGGACAGCGTCAGAGAATTGGAATTGCTAGAGCACTGGCAGTAAATCCCAAACTAATTGTCTGTGATGAGCCTGTATCAGCCCTCGACGTATCAATTCAGGCTCAGGTTATTAACCTGCTGCAGGATCTTCAAAAAGAATATGGTCTGACCTATCTCTTTATTGCCCATGACTTAAGTGTAGTAAAGCATATTTCAGACCGGGTAGCAGTTATGTATTTAGGTAAGATTGTTGAGCTGACAGATAAGGATGAATTGTACCGTAATCCAAAACATCCTTACACACAAGCTTTACTGTCGGCAATTCCAGTTCCTGATCCAACAGTCAAGAAGGAACGGATTCTGCTCCATGGTGATGTACCAAGTCCAATTAACCCACCAAGTGGATGCCGTTTCCACACTCGCTGTCCAAAAGTGATGGATATCTGTAAGGTCAAGGAACCGGAGTTTGTGGATACGACAGGCGATGGACACTTTGTAGCTTGTCACTTGGTGCCAGGCGTTAAGGAGCAGCAGAAACAAGCTCAATAAGTAAGAAATATGTTGTGGTCCGCGGGAATATATAGTATACTTGATATACAAACGATTATATGACCGTTGAGGACGGGAGAAAACTAGAGAAAAGTCCTACCAATGGGGTATTTAGCATACCTTATTGGGGGACTTTTTTGTTTTTCATTTGACTCTGGGAGGTTTGTGCATGATTGATAAAACTAGATGTTCAGTACAGATTGCCATTGTAGGTGGAGGAATAGTAGGTACTTCAGTGGCCCGAGAGCTCAGCAAGTACAATTTGGATGTGCTTTTGATTGAAAAAGAGGCTGAAGTGGGCTGGGGTACTACGAAAGCCAACAGTGGGATCGTCCACGGAGGATTTCATGAGGTTCCTGGTACGCTGAAGGCAAAGTACTGCTTTCCTGGAAATCAAATGTTTCCTCAGCTTTGCGAAGAACTAGACGTTAGTTTCAAACAAAACGGGATCCTTATGGTCGCGCGTAATGAAGAGGAAATGAAGACTGTAGAACAGTATCTAGAACGGGGATTGGAACGGGGTGTTAATGTTCGCCTGTTATCAAGGGAGGAAGTATTAAAACTAGAACCACATTTGGAACCATCGATTCTTGGTGCCTTGTACGCTCCAGAAGGTGGTTCAGTGATGCCCTTTGAGCTTGCAGCAGCATTGATGGAGAATTCCATACAAAATGGTGTTCAGCTTCTTACGGAAAACCCTGTAACTAATGCTTGGGTTGAGGGTGACCAGAAGGTTCTTGAGACACCGGCCTACATCATCAAAGCCCAAGTTGTGATTAATGCAGCAGGGCTATTTGCAGATGATTTGGCTCGTATGTTTGGTGATGATTACTTCACCATCCGGCCTAGGAAAGGTGAGGAGTATTTGTTTGATATGACCACCAAAGACCTAGTGAAAAGTACGATATTTCCCGTGCCCAGCACTAAGTCAAAGGGTATCTTAGTCATTCCAACTAGTGAAGGGAATTTAATGATAGGCCCCACCGGTGATGACGTTTTAGAGAAGGAAGATCTTACTACAACAACAGATGGGTTTTCCAGAATTCTAGAAGGGGCACGCAGCCTAGTACCAAGCATTGACCCACGAAAGATTATTGCCCAGTTTGCAGGTGTGCGAGCTGCAAGCAGCCGTCATGATTTCATTGTGGAGTTTTCACCAAATATTCCAGGCCTTCTTCACCTGGCAGGTATTGAATCGCCAGGCCTAACTGCAGCACCGGCCATTGCTGCAGATGTTGTACAGATGATGAAGGATGCTGGTATTAAAATGGAGCCTAAAATCGATTTTGAACCACGCCGTCGAAAGGTAATCCGCTTCCATCGCCTGTCCAGAAAAGAGCAGGATCAGGTAATTAAGGAGAATCCAGCTTATGGCAGAGTCATCTGCCGCTGTGAAACCATTACTGAAGGGGAAATTATTGATGCTGTTCGGCGCGGAGCAAGAACGCTGGATGGAGTCAAGTTTAGGGTTAGGGCTGGAGCTGGGCGCTGTCAGGGTGGATTTTGTCAGCCCTTAGTGATGGAGATTATCAGCAGAGAACTGGGAATTCCCTTTGAGCAGGTAACGAAACGTGGTACTGGCAGTGAACAGATTAGATACGCTGCTAAGGAATTACTTACGAGGGAGGTAGAGCAATGAAGGTTCTTACAGCTGATACTGCCGTAATTGGAGGGGGCCCTGCTGGATTAGCTGCTGCGCTGACCGCAAAAAAGCAGGGTGCAGATAAGGTATTGATCATTGAAAGAAACAATGAGTTGGGTGGAATTTTACAGCAGTGTATTCATCACGGCTTTGGCCTCCATCGCTTTAAACAGGAGCTGAGCGGTCCTGAGTACGCCCAGCGTTTTATAGACATGGTAAAGAAAACAGATATAGAAGTACTCCTAGAAACAATGGTCTCGGAGCTGACACCGGAGCGAAAGATCTACGCTGTCAACAGCAGAAATGGTATGATGGAAATCTCAGCGAAAGCAGTTGTACTGGCTATGGGCTGTCGAGAGCGAACGAGAGGAGCTCTGCGGATTCCTGGGACTCGGCCGGCAGGGGTGTTTTCTGCAGGGACAGCGCAGCGTTTCATGAATATCGATGGATATATCCCTGGTAAGAAAGCTGTTATCTTAGGCTCAGGAGATATTGGTTTAATCATGGCCCGTCGGTTCACCCTTGAGGGGGCGAGAGTTGAAGCGGTCGTTGAAGTATTGCCCTATGCAGCAGGTTTGACTCGAAATGTGGTTCAATGTCTAGAGGATTTTCATATTCCATTGTATTTAAGATCAACTGTCATTGAAGTACATGGTGAAGATCGAGTAGAGGGAGTAACGATTGCTGAAGTAGATGAAGCTTGGAATCCGATTGCCGGTACAGAGCGGTATATTGAATGTGACACTTTACTGCTATCTGTTGGGTTAATTCCCGAAAATGAGCTTTCAACGCAAGCGGGCGTTGCTGTTGACCCAGTAACTAACGGTCCCATTGTGAATGAGTCTCTAATGACAAATATCCCAGGGGTCTTTGCCTGCGGCAACGTCCTGCATGTCCATGATTTAGTCGATAACGTTTCGAAAGAAGCGGAACGGGCAGGGCGTTTTGCAGGGCGCTACGCGTTGGAACAAGGGGAAGACTGGAAGAAACGGGTGAAGGTTATTGCTGGTGAGAACATCCGTTATGTTGTACCACACGAGATAGGGTTAGATGAACCAGTTGAGTTTTTCATGCGGGTTCAGCGACCTGATGAGAATGTAGTGATAGATGTGGGAGGTTTACGGTCTGTTAGGCAGCGCTCCATTCGTCCCAGTGAGATGCTTAATATAACAGTAACCCCTGAAATGTTGAAAAACGTTACGGGTGATTCGATTACGGTTCAAGTTGTTACCCTAAAGGAGGCTGAAGTTCGTGCATAAGACCATCATTTGTACAGTGTGTCCCCTAAGCTGTAATGTCTTTCTGGAGCTTGGGGATAATGATGAGATTGTCTCTTTAACGGGTAATAGGTGTCCCCGAGGGAAAGCATATGCCGCCAAAGAGCATACGGCGCCAGAAAGGACTCTAACTACAACAGTCAAGGCCCGAGGAGGTATTCATCCGCTCCTGCCAGTTCGTACCGATAAGCCCATTCCAAAAGAAATGCTCTTAGAAGCTGTGCAGGCTGTTTCAGATTTAGAAGTAGAAGGGCCAATTAGGATGGGTCAGGTGCTGATTGAGGACTTTCTGGGGACAGGTTCTAACCTTGTTGCAAGCCGTGATCTATAGATAAAAGGGCCGCAGTGCGGCCCTTCTATTATTGACGAAATTCGTCCAGCATAGCCTGAAGCTGTTGTGCCATTTCCGATAGGGATTGGGACGAAGCTGCCGTCTCTTCTGCACCTGCTGCGGTCTGCTCTGTGATGTGACTAATAGATTCAAAAAGAGCTACTGCTTCGTTTGTGCGGGTAGTCTGCTCAACAGAAGCTGTTGAAATATCTTTTACCAACTTGGCAGTAGATTCTGTAGCTGCGGCAATTTGTTGGAGAGCCTCATTCACTTGATTAACCAGAGCCTGCCCATCTTCTACACTCTCAATGGAGTTTCGAGCACCGTTTTGAATCTGAACTAGGACGTCTCTTATTTCGGTTGTTGCAGTACTTGAACGTTCTGCCAGCTCTCGCACTTC
>JAAYRO010000144.1 GCA_012518735.1 Bacillota bacterium | reverse complement strand
TCCTTATCCAAATCCTGCTGAATAAAGACTTTGCAGGTAATAGATTTAAACTTGTCAGTTTCACAAAGATGTAGTCGAATACCTGAACCTAAATTGCATTGGGTGAAATTCAACTGCTATTCCTCCTATCGGTTAGGCAAATCCATGAATTTCTTGAGTATTTTGCCCAAACACACCGGATTTACCACAATAAGCGAGATGGATACATTGAGCACAATCATTCCCTTCTGGGAAAGCTTCTAGACCGATCTGTTCTCCGGCCATAATCGCTTCACAAAACTCAACAATCCAACCCTCAATTTCTGAGCTTTTCAGTGTGTGAGAAGGCTGATCATAGAGCATATTGGGAATTAGAAAGTACGCCTGTGCCTTAACAACCTTCTTCTGAAACACCTTCTCCATAGCCCAAGCGTATGCCATCAGCTGCCATTGATACTTGGCACCTTCTGTTTGTACTTCTTCAGGCCTAATCCAATTTGATTTAAAGTCAACAATTTCAAGACCAGCGTCATCCACAAAAACATGATCAACAGTACCATTGATAACAAATGGGCCCACTGGAAGAGCAAAATCCATCTCCCGGTGGATCCTTGAACGGGCCGATTGGATTCTTTTGAAGAAATCGCTTTCAAGATAGGGGGCGATAATTCGAACCAAATCTCTCTGCTCCCCTTGTGATAAATGAACCCCCTCCATTAGGGCTGCAGACTGAACCAAGTGCTCTAACTCATCTGGGTTGACAATCTGCTCGCAGACCCGGTGAACAATATTACCCCTTTCTAAAGGCGAAATGGTGTGTTTAGGTTTGTCACCATAAGTTGGTATAGAAACTCGCTCTGGAATACCTAGGATATAACGATAGTAGTAGTGACGAGGACAGCGGGCGTATGTCATTAAGGCTGTTACAGAAAAAGTCACCTGTGTATACTTAGGAGGCAGAGGTTCATATGTCTGTACTGAGAAGGGTTCAGTCTCGTCCTGCTCTTCCCTAGTACGATCCAAAGTCCACTCTTTCGTTCCTGGGATCTGTGTGTACAGATTGCTTGGAATTTCTGGCAGTATTTCTTGAATCCAAGTCCACCATGTATCCTGTTGGGTCCGACTGAGATCATCTAGACCACAGAGATACACTTCCTCTTCAGCCCGAGTGATGGCAACGTATAATAAACGTTTGGCCTCACTTATTTCCTCTTCTTTTACTACCTTTTTCAATTCCTCATATTGAGCCATTCCCTTGTATGTCAAACCAAACTCTGGATGATATAGAACAAGATCGCTTTGACTCCTAACCACACGCCCATTTGTATCGGCCACGAAAACAACAGGAAACTCTAAACCCTTAGCTCCGTGAATGGTCCTAAGTACGACCACGTCAGCGTGTTCTGCATCGAGTTGGGCTTCCCCTTCCTGATGAGCAGCCTTCATTACTAAGTTAATATAGCGCATCTGATCATGTACCGATACATAACCGCGAGCATATAGATCCCAACTCTGCTGCACCAACTTTGTAACATTAGCCGTTTTCTGCTCACCAAACAACAGCCGCCAGGTAGTGTCAAGATACTGAGTCCGCTCCAGCATTTCTGTAATCACGTGAGGGGCCGGTGCATACATCATGAGTTTAGCCAGATACTCCCGATCAGCAGCGGCTTTGGCAGCAGCTTTTTGATCATGGGAAGGCATCTTTCTAGGTTCATACTTGTCCCAGTAAAGACCTTCATCAGAAACTAAGTAAAATGGCGACCGTAATACTGCTAACCGAGATGCTTCATCTTCCTCATCTAACAGCCAGGCAAAGTAATAAAGAATATCTTGTATTTCTTGTCTCGTAAAAAAACCTCGACCGCTGAGATTAACATAAGGAATCTGTGCTGCCTGTAAAGCCTTCTCATAGACCCGAACATTCGTCATAGTCCGAAATAGGATAGATATGTCCTCGTATTTATATAAACCTTGATCGACTAATGCTCGAATTTCCTGCCCGATCTGCTGTGCCTCCAACTCCCGGCTGTCAGTCAAGTTCATGCCCTGAGCAGGAGTAGTGAGGATATTGACACACGGCTTATTCTTTCGCTTGCGATGGGATGCACTAGCCTCATAGCCAATAGGATCTTCAGCCATGAGCTTTTGAAAAAACGCATTAGTAAACTCTAGTATTTCTGGTCGAGACCGAAAATTGTGCTTCAAGAATATATTCTTACCAGTCTCAGCAATTTCTTCCTGAGTCTGGAGGAACACTTCCACTTCCGCTCCACGGAAGCGATAGATGGACTGTTTCGGATCACCAACCACAAACAGTATGGCATCAGCCGTGAGGTAATTCACAATCTCCTTTTGAATTCGGTTAGTGTCTTGAAATTCATCTACCATTACATGGCGAAAAGCGTAATCTTTCCTCACTTCAGGATTGGCTAACAGTTCACAGGCAAGCCGTTCCAGATCATTAAAATCTAGAATGCCCAGGCTATTCTTGGCTTGTTTGTAACCGACGTCCACTCGTTCAAGAATGGCTCCCAACGTCTTAATAATTCGTCCACCTTGAACTTCCTGAATACATTGTCTTACAGTATCTGTATGATCCTTTATTTCTTGTACGATAGACCGCAGCTTACCTCGAATTCCACTCCAATAATCATCTAGTATGTCGAATGTTTCCAGCTGAAGGCTGTCAACCATGGACAGAAGATTCATCTTAAGACTGGGCCATTCAGAGCTTAATTCATCGATGATTTCAGCCTGCCTATCTGTAAGAGAAGGACTGCCTTTAAGGGTCAGGAAGTCTTCTACTGCATTTAGAAGTAGGGTTAACTCGCTGTCGTATTCTTCTCGAAACCCTATCTCTCTCTGAAAGCAGTCGTCGCCTTTACTCATCATTTGGTTGTAAAGTCCTTGAACAAGTTGGACCATGGCATCAAGAGTACCAAACTCTTCTCCCGGATCTAGATCGTCTAACACCTCTTCAATAACCTGAAGCAGTAGGGCTTCTGTCTCCCATTCTTCTCCCACTCGAAACCGGGGATCAATACGGGCCTCCAGAGGATGCTCTTCAATGATACGCTGGCATAAGCTGTGAATGGTAGAAATCTGAGCGCCTTCCACAGCTTCTGTTTGTTCAGGAACTGCCGCACGAATCCGATCTTTCATTTCCTGTGCCGCTTTTTTTGTGAACGTAATGGCAGCAATTTCATGAATCTCGATTCCCTGATTAAGGAGGTTTAAGTAACGTTCAACTAAGACGCGCGTCTTACCTGATCCGGCTCCGGCAGTGACTGCTAAGTCCCGATC
>JAAYRO010000143.1 GCA_012518735.1 Bacillota bacterium | reverse complement strand
GTCATGCGCACGATGGGCTCAAACTCGAAGTTCACAGCTCTAGCATTACCAGTCAAAGGTTCTTCTAGCAGGGCCGCTGTTGCTGTACTGTGGAGCCTGCCGCTGAGGATACCTTCGGTAATGATATGTGTTTTTCTACCTTTAGTACCTTCGTCATCATAGGGAACGTATCCGTTGCCCAGGACGGTACCATCATCAATGATAGTAAGGAGATCCTGGCCGATCCTCTTGCCCAAGGCCCATTCGACCTTCATAGTTTCATCTCCTACCATGAAGTCTGATTCGCTCTTGTGACCAAAACTCTCATGGGTAAACACGCCAGTAGCTTCTGGGCTGAGGAGGACAGGATACTCACCAGGAGTTACAAGCTCTGCCTCCCGAGTAAAATCAACACTCTTTTCAAACTCCCGCTGAAAATAATCTTCCAGATTCAGAAGACCCTCAAAAGACACACCGCCCTTGGAAGCACTGGTCTGATTCTTGTTCTCACCACAGGAAAGTTCAAGATTGATGCGGATGCCGCAGGTCTGCTTATCGAAGGTGACAGCAGTACCCTTAGACGTGTAGATAGATTTAATTATCTTGTTATCCACATAGAAGGATGAATGGTGAACGATGACCGGATCCTTAATGAGAGCCAAGTAGCGTTCCAGCAGTCTCTGCTTCTCCTCAACGGGTATATCAGTTACAGAGTCAGTTTCATACTGCAATATCGTCTCTTGATTCACTTCAAAAGCTTTAACAATTGGATGCTGAAGAATATTGGGATTTGGAGCGGCCATGCTGGCCAGCGTATCTATCTGTGCCTGAATACCGTTAATGTCTGTGGTGGAACTATAGTACCACCGCTGCCCATCAAATACTCGGATAAATGCACCCTTGTGCTTGCGAATCTTCTGCTCTTCTAGGGTCAGTTTCTTAAAACTGATTTTGGTTTTGAAATTCTCTTCAATACGAACATCAACATATAACCCTTTAGGGAATTTAAACATCCTGCGCCTCCTTTTGCACTAAAATGCAAATTTTTCCATAATCTAATTATACAGCACAAAGTCTATTCTGCAAGTACAACAAAATAAAAAGGGGACACACTGTCCCCTTAACGGATAATCTCATCATTTCTATACTGAGCCCAGACAGTCTCAAACCAGTTGTCGTCCTCTGGAATAGGCCGCACCGGTTCCCAACTTGTTGCGCACTCATAGTCGCGGTACTGAATCAGCTGAATTTGATCGCTTAAGAATCCCTCTGCCTTCCTATATCTGAACATTTCCGGAAGATTGGGCAGAGGCAAAACACCCTCTTCATGATAGATTAAATAAGACCCTCGACTGCCTCCCCCTTTCTCAATATAATCCCTTATTGCGTTTAGATACGTTAGGGCAGTGATGAAAATATCGTAGTTTTTTAGAGCAAAGCCAAGCTCCTGAAGGCCTGCCAACCTCGATAAACTTACAAAGTGCCTTAGATACATTTCCACTTCTGCAATTGCAGACTCTACAGCTGGTAAAGACCGAATATGAGCTCCTACCTGATCCATTAATTCATTGACTACCTGCCGCATGGCTTGAAGGTTGCTTTCCCCTTCAATATTGTGGACTAATTCCTCGACGAATTGAACTTTTTCCTCAATCTGACGGCCTGCAGTATTCCACAAAGTATCTCGATCCAAAGGGGACCTGCCGTAACGAGCAGCAATAAACTGGGCAGCTCGCAGCCCACCAACCTGACCAGAATTCAAGGCCGAGCCGCCTGGGCGCCAAATACCATGGGTACCGTTTACTTCACCTACCGGGAAGAAATGGCGCAGATTGCTTTCCCACCAAATATTCCCTACTAAGCCCCCATTATTGTGTTGAGCACAAACAGCAATTTCCAATAACTCGTTATATAGATCAATACCATTGTCCTTATACAGTTGGATGGCTGGTGGATTCATATGTTCTAGCCGTTCAATGGGCGTGCCGAATAAAGCACCCGAACGCTCTAAGTAGGTAAAAGCCTCTTCGCCAAGCCAACTAAAATCCAACTCCTGCCCTTCCCAAGTAGGATTACGCGTAAAGTCAAGAAACACTCGGCGTTTCTTATTAATGTTTTCATAATACACTAGTATATCGATTAGGGATGAACCGTAATCCTCAATCTTACGTGGATCAAAAGGCCATTGATAACCCTTAAGAAAAACTGCGTTAAGCATGGTACCTGGATCAGGAAAGTATTCGTTGAGGAATTCTTCTTCTCGCCCATTTTCGTCTATAGAGACATAACGGGGAAGCACTTGTTGATAGGTTCCTGAAAGATTCCAACGAAACTTGCGGGACGCGATGCCGTACTGCCACTCTGTCAAGTTCTTACCTAAGACCCCTGCTTCCAGAGGAACTCCTGTACCCCCAGTTTGACTCAATGGGTAAACAGAACGGGAGTATAATCCAGCAGGTCCGCCTGTTGCGTACACAATATTGGTACAGCTGATTAAAGTATAGCGCTTTTGTGGATCTTCTAGTTCATTTAGATTGAGGGCAAGCAGTCCTACAGAACACTGCCGTCCCTCATCGACAAGAATGGCAATTACTTGATAACCATCTAGAATGGGAATCTCCTTGGCGTAGATCTCTTCTTCCAGTTTTTCCACCATATACTTCGATGTAAGCGGTCCGGCAGAAGTGGCCCGCGCAAAGGGATCATGGTCCGTCTTATAGCCCACATATTCACCCCATTGATTATGGGGAAAGGGAACACCCAATCGAACAAGATTATAAAAACATCGAGCAGACAATGCTGCTTCCACCAGGGCAATATCTCCGTCCATGGCTCCTCCAGAAAACAAGGTTTCAGCTAGGTCGTGAACAGAATCTTTTTCAGCCCCCGCAAGACTCAGCTTATAGTATGTCTGCTTATCCGAACCAGTGTTCCGAGAGGTTCCCATCTGCCACCCTTCCGTAACAATAGCAATATCGCGCTGCCCTAAATTATACAGCTGATCAGCAGCATTCAATCCAGCAGCCCCACTACCTACTATCACTGTGTTGAACTGATAATAATCATGAATCATACCTTGATCAACGCCTTCATTTTCTCAGCATACTGATAGATCGCAATATAAGAGTCTTCTATATCAGGATGCCACAGTTTTTCCCACTCAAGGGAAAGGTAACCCTTGTAATTTATATCCTCTAAATGCTCTAGGATAGCAGCTAGGGGCAGTTCACCGGCTCCAACCAAAAGCAGTCTTTCTTGGTCCAGTCCTGGAACAGTTAACCAGTCCTTAATGTGAACATGATAGACCAAGTCGCCTATATGCTCAATCGTTTCACCAACAGCTTCTCCTTTCATTAAGGGATGCTTCACATCCCATAAGACACCGGCTGAAATAGGTCCGGTTTTCTCAAAAACTCGCTTTACATCAACACCTCTGCTGAGTACATCATGGGTT
Source organism: Bacillota bacterium (assembly GCA_012518735.1). GTDB lineage: Bacteria > Bacillota > Limnochordia > Darwinibacteriales > Darwinibacteriaceae > JAAYRO01. The sequence goes on along the minus strand of JAAYRO010000143.1, from coordinate 511 downwards.
TCCAGCAGTACCCGCACACCACGGCTCGCAGCGTAATCGTCAACAGTCATTAGAGCATGGGCGATCCACTCCACTAATGTTTCTTGATCAAATAACTGATCCGAATTGGCACCAAATGTGCGGACATAAGGACATTCTAGGTCGTGAGCTAGGTCAATAACTCGTTTCAGCTCTTCAATATTATCCTGCCGCCGTTCTTTTTCTGAGAAAGCGAAACGAGTGTAAGCGGCTAAACACGGAATTGCCAAACCGTAACGAGAGAACAGGCGGCGGATACTCTTCCGCTCTTCCTGTGACAAATCAGGGCTCACATGTTGATTACCGGATACGCGCAGTTCTACACCGTCATAACCCCATTCGTCTGCCAACTCTGCAATTTTTGGAAGATCCCAGTCAACACAGGCCAATGTACTAAATGAAAGTTTCAAGACGTTCCTCCTTCCCGCTCTTCCATAAGATCAAGCTTACGATATACTGGGACGTAGATTTCCGGATCCCGCACAACGCAGCC